>NZ_JAVRHI010000506.1:0-180560 GCF_034105845.1 Streptomyces sp. CRN 30
CAGAACCAGGGCAACTCCACCCCGGCCCGCGCGAGCGCCGCGCCGTCCATGAACCTGCCGTTCGCCTCGTCGGACATCGCGAGCATAGGCGCGTACGTCGACGAGTACGACGCCCTCAGCGGCGACGACTACCTCGCCCGCGGCACCAAGAACTTCGCCGGTAACGGCAGGTACACCCTGTCCTCCGAAGACGGCAGCGTGGACATCGACATCACCGTCACCGACCTCTGAGGCCCACTGGGCAAGCCGGGCCGGGACCGCGCGGCCCCGGTGAGCGGGTGGCCCGCCTGCTCACCGGGGCAGCCGGCGCCGGTCCTGGTGCTCCAGTTCGTCAAGGACCCGGTGCTCCAGTTCGTCGAGGACCCGCCGGTCCTGACACGTGACCGGCTTCGGCGGGCGGGCCGGTCACGTGTCAGGGCCGGCCGGGCCGGGCAGCAGGTATGCGGCGCCGCACGATACGGCGAGGGCAGGGCCGAAGAGGGCGGCCGGGGTGTACGCGCCGGGTCGGCCCTCACCGGCCAGCAGCCGCCGGGCGGTCTCCGCGGACACCGCTCCGGTGAACTCCTGCGCGTCGCCCAGGCGCAGCCAGCCCTCTCGGATCTCCCCGTCCGCCCAGGTGACGACGGCGTGCCCCCAGGAGTGGTCACGCGGCCGTTCCTTCGCCTTGACGCGTACCCGTGCGAGGCGGCGCGTGGTGAACGACCGCAGTCGCTCCCACCGCATGAGCGTGCTCACGGCCGGCATCATCGCCCGGACGACGGGCGAGGAAGGTGCCTCGCTGGACGCCGACAGGACATGGCGGGCGCCGCTCGCCCGGTGAGCCGCGAGGAGTTCGCCCAACGGCATGCTCGCCGTGGTCACCTGCGATCCGTCCGGCAGGGTGAGACGCACCGCGTCGCTGAAGATCCGGGCGGGTGCCGGACGGCCGTCGGTGATCCGACGGCCTTCGAGGGCGCCCAAGAGGGAGCCGATCAGGGCTTCGCCGGCAGTGCCTGCCGTCATCGCCATCGAGGGCACCATGTCCACCCGGACTTCAAGCGGTGCGGGACGGCCCGCGCACAGCTTCACCACGACGCTCTCGGTGGCGGTCACTCCGAACCCGGCGCCGGTGACCAGCGTGTGCCCCGCCCCGACGGCCGCGTCGTGCGTCTCGAACGCGGCGGTGAGCGCCGTGACGTCGTTCGCCAGGTCGATGTAATGGCTGCCCGCTCCACGGCAGGCGTCGACGACGTCGGGGGCCGTCGCCGTGAACGGCCCGACCGTGTTGATGACCACGCCGGGCCGTTGCCGCCGTACCTCCGACGCGGCGGCGGCAAGGGAAGGAGCCGGCAGCGTCTCGCTGCCGGTCCGCTCCGCCGCGGCGCGCAGGCGGTTCTCGTCCCGGCCGACGAGGACGGCCGGCAGGCCGCGCAGGGCGAGCTGCGCCGCGATGGTACGGCCGCTGCGCCCGGTGCCGCCGAGTATCCAGATCTGTGCACCCATGCGATGAGCTCCTGTAGTGGGGGAAGCCGAAGCCGGCGGTCGGCCGGAGGCGAGCGTCAGCCGGTCGTGATGATGAGCTTGCCGCCCCTGGGTGTGCCGTCGCGCTCCAGTTCGGTGAGCGCCTCGATGGCCTGGCCGAGCGGCACCGTGCGGGCGATCGGCACCCGCAGGGCGCCCTCTCCGGCGGCGTGCGCGACCTCATCGAGGTCTTCCGGCACGGCCTGGGCGACCAGGACGCGGAAGGGGCCCGGCAGAGCGGCCCTCACGAACGCCGCGGGCGTGGGGTGGAGGCCGACGACACGCCCGCCCGGCTTGAGCATCTGCCTCGCCTCTTTGCCGGACAGCGTGTGGGCGGTGTCGAGGACGATGTCGAATCGCCCGCTGAGCGCCCCCGGGTCGAAGCCGAACCCGACGATCGGGTCGATGCCGAGGTCGCGGGCGTCCTGCACGGCGGTGGCACGGCAACTGCCCGCCACGAGAGCGCCGCGCGCCAGGGCGATCTGAGCGGCGGCCCGGCCGACTCCGCCGAGGCAGCCGTTGATGAACACGTGCTGCCCAGGCTGTAGTTCGCCCTTCTTGGTCAGGGCCTGGAAGGCGGTGAGCCCTACGGTCGGAAGGGCGGCGGCCTCCCCGAAGGAGAGGTTCGCGGGCTTGTGCACGACCGCCTTCTCGTCGGCGACGACCACGTCGCCGAAGGCCCCCGACGCCTTGATCGATGCTCCGCCGAGCACTTCGTCACCGATCCGGAGCCGGGTGACACCCGGTCCGACCGCCTCGACGACGCCCGCGAAATCGTGGCCCAGCCCACGGGGGAAGGTCCGTCCGGTCACCATCTTCATGGCGCCGGCGCGGAGCCCCCGGTCCATCGGATTGGCCGCCGCGGCCCGTACGCGGACCAGTACCTGACCGCTCCTGGGCCGGGCCGGCTCGAACTCCTCCAGCCGCATGACTTCGGGGCCGCCGTACTGGTGGTACTGGATCCGCCGCATAACCGCCTCCACAAGTGATGTCATTCGATGACATCACTCTAGCACTGCTGATGTCACTAGGTGACATCACGCGAGCGACGGCAGGTCACCGGACGGCCTCGCCTACACTCGCGGCATGGGACGGTGGGAACCTGGGGCCAGGGAGCGACTGCGCGAGGCCGCGCTGGAACTGTTCACGGACCGCGGCTACGAGCAGACGACGGTGGCCGACATCGCCCAGCGCGCCGGCGTCACCGCCCGTACCTTCTTCCGGCACTTCGCCGACAAGCGCGAGGTGCTGTTCGACGGCTCGGCCGACCTGGCGAAGCAGGTGCGGGACGTCGTGGAGACGACGCCCCCGACGGCGTCGGCGCTGGACGTCGTCGCCGCCGTACTCGACGCCATTGCCCGGCTCACGGGCGACGACCGCGAACGCGCGCGGGCACGCCAGGCGGTCATCACGGCCAACACCGATCTCCGCGAACGCGAGCTGATCAAACAGGCGGCCCTGACAGCCGCGCTCACCGACGCCCTGCGGCAGCGAGATGTCGCCGACACCGAGGCCGGCCTGGCCGCCGAGATCGGCAGCGCCGTGTTCCGCGTCGCCTTCAGCCAATGGGGCCACGCCACCGACGGCCGCGACCTGCGGGACGTCGTCCGCGAGACCCTGACCCGCCTTCGCCTCCTCACCTCTGCCGAGACCGGCCGGCCCGCCCGCGGCGGAGTCGGCAACGGCTCGATCACCGACCACGCCTGATCGGCCGGTCCCGGGCGACAGATCGCGAACCGACGCGAAACCGCAGGCAGCGGTGACCGGGACCCCGTCGTGCCCGTCCCTGTCGAACCCCGGTCGCCGGCCGGCCGCAAGGCCGTCAGCCGGTCGCGGAACCGGGCGGGCGCCGCAGTACCCCGTCGACACCCCGTCGACCCGGCGTGGCACCGGGTAAGAACTCCTCCGGTTCCGTGCGCAGGGCCGTCTCCGCCCCCGGCAGGATCCACGGGCAGGTGATCAGCTCGTCGAGCGGGATTCGGGTGCGTGCCGCGAGCGGGTACCCGCTGCGCACGGTGTACCTGCTCCAGGACGCACTGGTGTGGCTCCTGTCGCTGCCTGTCCAGACCGCCCAGTACACGGCCGCGCCGCTCGGCCCGCTCGACGTGGCGGGAGCCCTGCTGTGGGCGGCCGGGCCGGCCTTCGAAGCCGGCGGTGACCACCAACTCGCCCGCTGCAAGGCCGATTCCCGCAACCGAGGCCGGGTCATGGACGACCGGCCGGTGAGGCACTTCGTTCTACGAGGGGCCCGCGGCCCGCGACTCACCCGGCTGATCCGGGCGGCGCCCCGGCGGCGACCGTCGGGACGACTCCTTCGACGGGGCCGTCGACGACTCGCCCTACGCCCGGTCGGGCTCGGCGGGCTCCGCCTTCCGCGCGCCGGTGCTCGGTGCGTCGGACGCGTGCGGGTCGGCGGTGCGGCGACGGCCGGGCAGGACCGCGAGGACGATCAGCGTACCGGCGGTCATGATGATGCCGCCGACGAGGCTGGTCCGTGCGACCGCGTGGGCGAAGGACTCGTGGACCGCGCCGACGAGGGCCTGTGCCTGCCGGGCCCCGCCGGCCGGGTCGGCCGCCACCTGCCGGGCGACCGCCAGTCCGCCGCCCACCGAGTCCTGCGCGGTGTCCAGCGCGGCGGCCGGGAGGCTGTCGCCGACCAGGCCGGCCAGCTTGTCCCGGTAGCCCGTGCCGAGCAGCGAACCGAGGACCGCGATACCGAGGGCACCGCCCAGTTCCAGCGCGGTGTCGTTGGCGCCGCCGCCCACCCCCAGCTCGCTCTCGGGGAAGGAACCCATGATCGTGTCCGTGGCCGGGGACACGCTCAGCCCGATCGCGAAGCCCAGCAGGAGCAGCGGCGCCAGGAAGTCACCGTAGGCCGAGTCCGCGTCGATCCGCGTGAGCAGGAAGACGGCCGCGGTACCGACCAGCATGCCGGTGACGACCATTATCTTGATGCCCAGCCTCGGGGCCAGCCTGCCGGTGGCAGCGGCGCCCACGAAGACCGCCCCGGCCAGCGGCAGCAGGCGCACGCCGGTCTCCAGCGGGCCGTAGCCGAGGACGAACTGCAGGTACTGGGTGGCGTAGTAGAGGGCGCCGAACGTGCCGAAGAAGAAGAACAGCACCGCGAGCATGGAGCCGCTGAACGGGCGCTGCGCGAACCTGCGCACGTTCAGCATGGGGTGCGGGTGGCGCAGCTCCCAGGCGACGAAGGCCAGCGAGCCGGCTCCGGCGACCACGGCGGCGGTGACCGGGCCGGTGCCCCAGCCGAAGCGCGGGCCCTCGATGGCCGCGTACACCAGGCAGCCGACGGAGACGATGGACAGCAGGCCGCCCACGTAGTCGATGCGTCCCATGCCCGTCGCCTTCGACGGCGGCACCAGCAGCAGCGCGCCGAGCACGGCCGCGACCGCGATGGGGACGTTGATCAGGAAGGTCGAGCCCCAGGCGTGGTCCTCCAGCAGCCAGCCGGCGACCAGCGGGCCGACGGCGATGGCGAGGCCGGACGTGGCGGTCCAGGCGGTGATCGCCCGAGCCCGCTCGGCCCGCGGGAACATGGCGACCAGCAGCGACAGCGTGGCCGGCATGACCACGGCCGCCCCGACGCCCATCACCGCGCGGGCCGTGATCACCAGGGCCGTCTCGTCGACGAGGCTGCCCATGACCGAGCCGGCCGCGAAGACCACCAGCCCGGTGAGGAGGGCGCCGCGGCGGCTGTACTTGTCGCCGATGGAGCCGAGCACGAGCATCAGCGCGGCGTAGGGCACGGTGTACCCGTCGATGACCCACTGCAGGTCGCTGCTGCTGAGCCCCAGATCCCGGGTCATGGCCGGAGCGGCCACGATCAGGGACGTGTTGGCCATGACGACGATCAGCAGGCTCAGGCACAACACCAGCAGAGCCCACCAGCGCCGTGCGTACGGCCCTGACATCTTCTCGACGGGTGTGGTGACAGCGAGGGGCATCGGGGACTCCAGACGGCGGAACCAGTTAATTGCACATCCGTGGGCAGGTTAGTTTGTTGCCCACCGGTGTGCAAATAGTTCGGGACCTGGCCGGTCACGGGCATGCCGAGCAGCGGATACGGGGAGGGAACGGGGAGGGAACGCTACAAGCGAGGCAGGGAGTCTTCGCCGGTCAGCCGGCGTTCGTCGCCTCGGTGTTCGGCGCCTCGGTGTTCGGCGCCTCGTTCGTCGCCTCGGCGAGCGCCGCGTCGACGACGGTCAGCGCCCGCTTCTCCGGTACGCCGGCCGCGATGAGGGTGACGACCGCCACCCGTGTCCCGGCGTCCTCCAGCGCCCCGGAGTTGACCTCCTCCAGCAGGGCGACGGTCATCGCTTCGAGGCCGGCGCTGAGCACGGCAGGAGCCAGGTGCGTGTGGAAGAGACCGTCCCGCTGCCCCCGCCGCAGGATGGCCGTGGCCTCCTCACGGGCCGGCTTGAGAATGCCGGTGACCCGCTCCTCGCCGAGGTCGTGGCGGGCCAGCGACAGCAGCATCCGGTACCGGTCACCGACGGGCCAGATGGACAGCCAGAAGTAGGCCAGGGCGTGATCCGCCGGCGCCGACCGCCGCACCCCGCGCTCGATCGCCGTCCGGAGACTGTCCGAAGCCTCCTCGGCCAGGGCCTCCAGCAGCGCGGCCCGGCCCGGGAAGTGCCCGAACAGGGTGCGCCGTACGACTCCGGCGGCGCGCGCCAACTCCTCCAGGGTGATGTCCGGGTTCCGGCCGAGTTCGCGGCGGGCCGTGGCCAGGATGCGCGCCCGGTTCGAGCGCGCGTTGCGGCGCTGCGGCTCCCGGGCGACGGGCTTGGACACGGACGACTCCGGTGGACGGTGACGCTGGGCGGTGGGCGGTGGGCGGTGGGAGGTAAGCGGGTGAACGCTGGGCGGTGGGCGGGTGAGCGGGACGGCCGACTGGCGGTTTTCCTATTCTGGCATGCCGGGCCCGTCCGCCACCGGGCGCTGACGGGGCCGCGTGGTCGCCGTCGGCCGGATGGCGATCAGCGGCGCCGGTGCTCCGGCCAGGGCGCAGGCCACCGAGGCGCCGGTGAAGACACCGAGTCCGGTCAGGAACGTCCGGCGGTGGCCTACGCGGTCGGCGAGCGCGAGCCCGGCACCGTGGTCGGTCCCGTGGTCGGACCCGTGGTCGGCCCCGTGCGGACGGCGAGGTGCGTTGCTCTCATGGGGGGGGGATCATCGGAGCCGGACGCTTCGTCGTGGGTCGAAGTGTCGAGGTCGTACGCTGTCGTACGCTGCGGTCATGACGAGCGAGCCGCTCAAGCAGCAGACCGACATCGCCCGCGCCGCCGCGCTGATCGCCGACCCGTCGCGGGCCCTGATGCTCAAGTGCCTGGCCGACGGCCGTGTCCTGCCCGCGAGCGCACTGGCCGGCGAGGCGGGTGTCAGCGCCGCCACCGCCAGCGCGCACCTGGCCAAACTGGTCGAGGGAGACTTCGTCACCGTCAGCCGGCAAGGCCGGCACCGCTACTACCGCCTGGCCGGTCCGGACGTCTCCGCCGCCCTGGAGGCCCTCGCGCTGATCGCCCCGCCCCTGCCCGTCACCTCGCTGAAGCAGAGCAACCGCACCAACGCCCTGCACCTCGCCCGCACCTGCTACGACCACCTGGCCGGACAGCTCGGCACCGGCCTGATGGGCGCGTTGCTCGACCGCGGTGTGCTGACCGGTCACGACGGCGTCCACCGCCCCGTGCAGGCCGTACACGACCGTCCCGCCTCCTACGGACGCGACATCCACTACGTCCTCACCGACAGCGGCCGGGCACAGCTCGGCGAACTGGGTGTCGACACCGACCGGCTGCCACCGCGCCGCCCCGCCGTGCGCTACTGCGTCGACTGGAGCGAGCACCGCCACCACCTGGCCGGCGGGCTCGGCGCCGTACTGACGGCCCGGCTGTTCCAACTGGACTGGATCCGCTGGGGCGCGGCGCCGCGCGTGGTCCGGGTGACCGAGGAGGGGGCCGCGGGTCTGGAACGTTCGCTGGGTCTGGTTCTCGCGCGGTAGCCGATGACGGCCGGGGCGGCACACCGGGCGCCGGACCGTGTGCGGGGGTTGCGGGTTCGGCCCCGACCGCCGCGCGGCCGGGGCCGGGATCGGGGGTCAGCGCCGCAGGGTGAGGACGCCCGGCCGCCACGGCAGTTGGTTGTAGTCCCCGCCCGCGGTGGGGGACTTGCCCTGGTAGAGGAACTGCAGGTTGCACGGGTCGACGGTCATGGTCTGGTCGGGGTTGTCGCGGACCAGGTCACCATGGCTGATGTCATTGGTCCAGGTGGCACCGCTGTTGGCCTTGCCCGCGAAGGGGCTGGACTCGCTCGCGGCCTGCGGGGTCCATGAGCCGCTCAGGCTGGAGGCCGTGAAGGAGCGGAAGTAGCGCCCGTTCGCGCCCATCGCCTCGACGATCATGAGGTACTGGTTCTGGCCCTGCACCTTGTAGACCTGTACGGCCTCGAAGAGGTTGGCCTTCGTGTCACTCATGACCGTCGTGTACGACGTGCCGAAGTTGCCCGGGAAGTTACCGATCGGCATGCTCGCGCGGTAGATCTTGCCGTTGTCACCGGCGAAGAAGAGGTACATGTTCTGCCCGTCGGCGATCAGGGTCTGGTCGATCGGGCCGGTGTCGGACCCGGAGATGCTCCCGGTGAACAGCGGCTGCGGAGCGGACCAGCCGTTGGGGTTGGTGGGGTCGCTCGACGTGCGGTAGATGAAGGGCCAGGCACCCCACTGGTAGGCCAGCACCCAGATGTTCTTGGGCGCGAAGTAGAACAGCGTCGGCGCCACCGCGGCCTGGCTCATCCCGCTCTGGCCGGTCGAGGCCATGTCCGACCAGTTGGTGAAGGGGCCGAACATCATCGAGCCGTATGTCGATCCCGACACGTTCGACGCGTAGACCAGGTGCTTGCCGTTGTAGGTCACGGTGGTGAAGTCCTTCACCGCGGCCCATCCGTTCGCCGGCTGCGCCAGCACACCTGTCGAGGACCACTGGTACGCCGAGGGAAGGGAACATGTGCCTCCCGGTGTTCCGGTCAGGCCGGTCCACTTCTGGTTGCTGCCGCCGTTGCACGTCCACATCTGCACCGCCGTACCGTTGGCCGTGCCGGCGCTCGCGGCCTCCAGACACAGCCCGGACTCCACGCCGACGACCGTGCCGTCCGAGTTCACCCGCCACTGCTGGTTGGCGCCGCCGGAACAGGTCCAGATCTGCACCCGGGTACCGGCCGTGGTGGCATGGCCCGGAACGTCCAGGCACATGTTTCCGTACACGGTGAGCTGGTTGGTGTCCGTCAGCGTCCACTGCTGGTTGGTGCCGCCGCTCCAGCAGTCGTAGAGCTGCAACTGGGTGCCGTCGGTCTGTCCGGCGCCCACCACATCGAGACACCGGTTCGAACCCGCGCCACGCAAGGCGCCGCTGGAGACCGCCTGTGCGGGGACGGCGACGAGCAGCGCCGCCAAGGCGGCCAGGGCCGCGACCAGGGCGGCGAGCACCGCGGACGGATGTCCGCGGCCGAAACTACCTCTGTACATGGGGCATCTCCCTCAACCGTGAGCAGACGGTGCCGATGGGTCTCCATGCCTGAAGTGCGCATGACATGTTCGTAATATCGAACATGTGTCGAAGTGTCGAGCGTCTCGCATCTTAGGGACCCGGTGAACGGCGTCAATACCTCCCGCAAGCATCGCGCCTGTCGTCGCAACCTTTCGACGACCTCGGGCGCGACGCGACACGCCGATCTCGCATGGTGCCAGTACGAACCCGCCACGACCCCATGGATCTTGGAGACGCACCACGACGCCCCACCCCGCCGCCCTGGCGGAAGCCGGACTCCAGCAGGTCCGAATGTTTCGGCTTCTGGACCGAATCGTGCGGCAGGGGTTGACGGGGTTTCTGAGCCTCCTATCATCCAGATTGCTCGAAGGGCGGGCCGCCGCGATCGACTCCCCATCGGCACCACCGCAGGTGCCTACGCCGGCCGGACCGCCCGGTCCGGCGACGGCTTCTCCTTGGTGCGGGCGCCCGCACCGGTGCGACTCCGGTTCTTCCGTACGTCTGTACGTCTACCTTGGAGGCAACAGTCATGGGCTCGTACGCCCTTGCGAGATCCGTCGTCCGCGGGAAGCTCCGCGGCCTGCTGCTGACGCTGATCGCCGGCGTCCTCGGTACGGTCGCCGCGCTGGCCGCACCGCCGCCCGCACACGCCGCCGAGAGCACACTCGGTGCCGCCGCGGCGCAGAGCGGTCGCTACTTCGGCACCGCCATCGCCTCGGGCAAGCTGGGCGACTCGGCGTACACGACGATCGCGAACCGTGAGTTCGACTCGGTGACGGCCGAGAACGAGATGAAGATCGACGCGACTGAACCACAACGCGGACAGTTCAACTTCACCGCCGGTGACCGCGTCTACAACTGGGCCGTGCAGAACGGCAAGCAGGTACGCGGTCACACCCTGGCCTGGCACTCCCAGCAGCCCGGCTGGATGCAGAGCCTCAGCGGCAGCACCCTGCGCCAGGCGATGATCGACCACATCAACGGCGTGATGGGCCACTACAAGGGCAAGATCGCCCAGTGGGACGTCGTGAACGAGGCGTTTGCCGACGGCAGTTCGGGCGCCCGGCGCGACTCCAACCTCCAGCGCACCGGCAACGACTGGATCGAGGTCGCCTTCCGCACCGCGCGCGCCGCCGACCCGGCCGCCAAGCTCTGCTACAACGACTACAACGTCGAGGACTGGACCTGGGCCAAGACCCAGGCCATGTACGCCATGGTCCGCGACTTCAAGCAGCGCGGCGTGCCCATCGACTGCGTCGGCTTCCAGTCACACTTCAACAGCGGCAGCCCCTACAACAGCAACTTCCGCACCACCCTGCAGAGCTTCGCCGCCCTCGGCGTCGACGTGGCCGTCACCGAGCTGGACATCCAGGGCGCCTCGGCGACGACCTATGCCAACGTGACCAACGACTGCCTGGCCGTCCCGCGCTGCCTCGGCATCACCGTCTGGGGTGTGCGCGACACGGACTCCTGGCGCTCGGGGGACACACCGCTGCTGTTCAACGGCGACGGCAGCAAGAAGCCCGCCTACACCGCCGTCCTCGACGCGCTCAACGGCGGTACCTCCACGCCCCCCGCGGACGGCGGACAGATCAAGGGCGTCGGTTCGGGCCGCTGTCTGGACGTGCCCGGTTCCAGTACCACCGACGGCACCCAGCTCCAGCTGTGGGACTGCTACAGCGGCACCAACCAGCAGTGGACCTACACCGACGCCGGCGAGCTGAGGGTCTACGGCAACAAGTGCCTGGACGCCGCCGGCACCGGCAACGGCAGCAGAGTGCAGATCTACAGCTGCTGGGGCGGCGACAACCAGAAGTGGCGCCTCGCCTCCGACGGGTCCATCGTCGGCGTCCAGTCCGGCCTCTGCCTCGACGCCGTCGGGAACGGCACCGCCAACGGCACCCTGATCCAGCTCTACTCCTGCTCGAACGGCGGCAACCAGCACTGGACCCGCACGTGACGAGGCCCCACCGACACCGTCGCCGGAGGTGACGAACGGAAATCAGCGGCCACAGGGGTGCGCCGGCATCGTTCCGGTGCCGGCGGACCCCTGTGGCCGCGTCGACGGCGAGGGACGGCTCCGCGTCGAAGAGGCTGCGGGTGGTGCCCGGTGCCCTACTCCGATGATCTGCTGCGCCGCATCGCCGTGGAGGGCTGAACCGAACGCCTTCCCGGCTACGGCTGGGAGTTCCAGCCGGTCCTCACCACCACGCGCGCCTACGAGGACAGTCACCGCTTCCGCCTGACCATCGAGCCGGCCGCCGTCCTCGAACCCGGCTTCGTCCTCGACCGCGAGGCCCTGTAACACGTCCGTGTGCGACCTCAACAGCCGCTTCCACCAGACGGTGATGTCCTGTAGCCGCAACTCGATGTTCATCGACGTCCTGCACCGCGTCGACCGGCCGCGCCGGCTGATCGAATACCGTCGCTCCCTCAGACGCGACCGAGCGATCATCCGGTGCGCCGAACACGTGCGTATCGCCGACCCGCTGCTCGCCGGGGAACGCCCGCGCGCCGCGCGGGCGATGCGCCGCCACCTCGCCAGCGTGAGCGTCGGGAAGGTGCACGAGGAGTACAGCGCACAGCGACACTTGCATACGCGGGTAATCGCTGGGTGTGGACACAGTTGCCGGTCCGGCTGTCCGGGCGTTTCCTGAGGCCACCCGGCCCACGGCGGTCTCCGTACCGTCGCGTCCAGGCCGGGACCCGACCATGTGAGGAGCCCGGCGATGCGCGCCGCCCGTCTGTACCGGTGGAACGAAGCCCCCGTGATCGAAAACGTTCCCGACCCCGGCCCGGCGGGCGCCGGTGAGGTGACCGTCGCCATGGAGGCCGCTGCCGTCACCCACCTCGACCTCACGCTGACGTCCGGCACGTTCGCCTACCGGCCCGGTCTGCCGTTCGTCCCCGGCACCGCCGGGGCCGGCCGGGTCATCGGCGGAGAAGCCGCGCTGAGGGGCCGCCGCGTCCTCGTCCGCGGGGGCGGCGTCGGTCTGGAACGTCCGGGGACCTGGGCCCAGCGGGTGACGGCCCCCGTCACGGCGGTGCGGAAGGTCCCCGAGGACGTCGACGCGGCCCTGGCCGCGACCTGCTACTCACCCATGACGACCGCCTGGGCGGCTGTCGGACCGCTCGGCGCCGTCCAGGAGGGCGAACGGGTCCTGGTCACCGGAGCCTCCGGCGGCGTCGGGTCCCTGGCCGTGCAGTTGGCCGCCCGTGCCAAGGCCCACGTCCTGGCCCTCGTACGGAACGAGAGGCAAGCCGCGGCCGTTCCCGACGGCGCCCACGAGACCCTCATCGGAAGCGGACCCGAGGCCCTGGCCGCGGCAGCCGCCGACGGCGGCATCGACGTCCTGCTGGACACCGTCGGAGGCGACACGCTCCCGACCTTCCTCCCCGCCCTGCGCCCCGGAAGCCGCGCCGTCCTCATCGGCTACGTCGCCGGCCGGACCCTCACCCTCGACCTGCCCGCCCTGCTGGCCAGGGACGTCACCCTGCTGCCCGTGAACATGGTCCGCCGCCAGGTGCCCGACGACGTCTTCCACCGTCTGCTGAGCGCCCTCGGTGACGGCAGCCTGCGACTGAACACCACCACCCACCCCTTCGACGACCTCCCGCGGGCGATCACCGCCCGCACCCACGGCTCCGTGTCCGGCACCCTCGCCGTCACCATGTGACACCGGCTCGCGCGCGCCGGCTCGGCGGAGGTCAGCTGTGGGACAGGGCGAACGACACGAGAAACCCGCACACGGTGATCATCCCGATCGCCAGACGCGCGTCCTCGAACGCCTCGGGGATCATGGTGTCCGCGACCATCGCGAGGATGGCTCCGGCGGCCACCGCCGTCACGGCCGCGATCACGGCCGGGGAGAACGCTCCGACCACCGTGTAACCCAGTACGGCGGAGACCGTGCTCGCCGCCGCGATCGCCGCCCACACCCCGTAGACGTACGCCTTGCTCCGCCCCGCCCGTTTCATCCCCGCCGAGCTGGACAGTCCCTCGGGCACGTTGCTGATGAACACGGCCGCGACCGTCACGAGACTCACCGCACCGCCGTCCAGCAGGCTCACAGGGAGGCCGCCAGTCACCTGTGAGCGGTCTTCGAGGACATCGAGCAGATCCGGTCCCGCTCCCCCGAGCTGTTCGCCTCCGACACCGGGGCGACGCCGGTACGGCGGAACGTCGTCGTGTGGGAGTGACTCCCCCTGTCGGGCTCCCCTGTCGGGCTCCTTGACCATGGTGAGGGGAGCCGGTAGACATGCCGTCACCGAACGTTTACGTGAACATGACGATGGAGGGCCGGGCTCCGGAGCGGGTCATCTGTACGGCGAGGTACGGCGAGGTACTGCGAGATACGGCAAAGTACGGCGACCTGTGGAGTTAGACCATGCGCACATTCCCCCGCCGCCTGCTGGGCGGCACGGCTCTGCTCTGCGTCCTCGCGCTGGGCGCCGGTGGCTGCGGCGACTCCGACAACTCCGACGGCTCCGGTACGGACCGCGCGGCCGTCTCCGAGGCGGACATCGACGCCGCGCTGGAGAAGGGCGGCGACCTCACCGTCTGGGCCTGGGAGCCCACCCTCAAGCAGGTGGCCGCCGACTTCCAGAAGGAACACCCGCGCGTCAAGGTCAGCCTGGTCAACTCGGGCACCGGCGCCGACCAGTACACGGCGCTGCAGAACGCCATATCGGCGAAGAAGGGCGTCCCCGACGTCGCCCAGATCGAGTACTACGCCATGAGCCAGTACGCGCTGGCCGAGCAGCTCACCGATCTCAGGGAGTTCGGCGCCGACAAGTTGTCCGGCCAGTTCTCCGCCGGCCCCTGGAACGGCGTCCGGACCGGCGGGAAGGGCGTCTGGGGCCTGCCGATGGACTCGGGCCCGATGGCCCTCTACTACAACAAGAAGGTGTTCGACACCTACGGCATCGAAGTACCCGCAACGTGGGACGAGTACGTGGACGCCGCCCGCGCCCTGCACAAGGCGAACCCGAAGGCGTACCTCACCAATGACGCCGGTGAGGCCGGCGCCACCACCAGCTTGCTCTGGCAGGCCGGGTCCCGCCCGTACCAGGCCGACGGCACCCACGTGAAGATCGACTTCTCCGACGCGGGAGCCAAGAAGTACACCGACACCTGGCAGAAGCTGCTCGACGAGAAGCTCCTCGCGCCCATCGTCAGCTGGTCCGAGGAGTGGTACAAGGGTCTCGCCGACGGCACCATCGCGACCCTCGCCACCGGCGCCTGGATGCCGGCGAACTTCACCTCCGGTGTGGGGGACGCCGCCGGTGACTGGCGGGTCGCCCCGCTGCCGCAGTGGCAGGCGGGCGCCGACGCCAGCGCGGAGAACGGCGGCAGCGCCCTCTCGCTGCCCGAACTCGGCGGCGACAAGGCCCTCGCCTACGCGTTCGTCCAGTACGCCAACGCCGGTAAGGGTGTGGCCACCCGCGTCGAGAACGGCGCGTTCCCGGCAACCACCGCGCAGCTCTCCTCCAAGGAGTTCCAGGAGGTCGAGTTCCCTTACTTCGGCGGGCAGCGGGCCAACAAGATATTCGCCGAGTCGGCCGCGAAGGTCGCCGATGACTGGTCCTACCTGCCCTACCAGGTGTACGCCAACTCCGTCTTCAACGACACCGTCGGCAAGGCCTACGTATCGGACACCCCACTGAGCGAGGGGTTGCGGATGTGGCAGGACGCCTCCGTCACGTACGGCAAGGAGCAGGGCTTCACGGTCGAGGAGTGACCTGGTGGTGAGTCCTCGGCCACGTCAGCGCGCAGCCCTGCTCCGAGAGCTGCCGTGAACACCGTCGGTGTCGGACAGGTACCACCGGTCTAGCCGTTCGTCGAGGGGGCAGCCGAAGGGGTGCGGGAAGAGCAGCGCCCCGGTCTCGTCGGCCCGCGCCCACAACCGCCGACTCCGAGGACGCGGCGGCACGGCCCCGCCCCGACGCCCTCCGCCGGCCGGGCCGCCCTCGATGTCCCGCCGGGCCCCACGTCTCCCAGGTCCGGCTGCTGTCCCCGCTGCGGCCGTCGTCCATCCGGCGCACGACATCACGGCCCAGACCTCCGGCCGCCCCCGTCACGAAGGCCACCTTGCCGCACCGGCATTCACCCCGGGTCCCACGCAACACCGATCGTTCGCCCCGGCTGACGGTAGTGGACCAGGTCCCGTTTTTCAGCCACCGATGAACTGCCTCTCGTCCTTGCGCGGCAGGGATCGATGCAACGGGCATGAGCGCATGTGCATGCGCACCAAGGATTCCCGGCCCGACCGAAACACGCGTGTTCGACAGCAGGGCCCGCGTCGTTGAGCCCGGTGCCGTGGCCGCCCCCGGCTTCAGACTTCGACGCGAGGAGAGGTTTCGTTGACCGCGACCACCCGATCCGTGCCGCCACCTCCACCGGCAGAGATCACATACTCGGGACAGTACTCCGTCAACCCGATGGGACAGGCCAGTTTCCGGGGTCTGTGCGCGCGACTCCCGTCCGTCCTGGCGCGGATCGCGGGCATGGCCTGGGCGATCGACCGCGGTGCCGTGCTCGTGCTGATCGGCTGTCAGCTCGCGACCGGGGCGGCGGCCGCCGTCCTCCTGACCGCGACAGCCCGTGCCATGACGTCGATCCTCGGGGCCGGAGCCGTGTCGGACCGGCTGCGCGAGGCGCTGCCGGCCCTGGCCGTCGTCGCGGCGGCGAGCGCGGTCACCCGCACCTCCGTGGCCGTCGCCCGGTACGCCGAGCGGCGTGTCACACCGCGGCTGACCACGGCGATGGACACCGCTCTCGTCGAGGCCGTCTGCCGGGTCGAGGCCGCCGCGTATTCGGGGGACGGCTTCTCCGACCGTCAGGAAGCGGCCGAGATGGGCGTGGCCCGCACCCACGTCATGGTCATGGACGCCCAGCGGTTCATGTCCGCTCTGATCAAACTGGTCACCGCGGGCGTCGTCGTCTCCGTCCTGCACCCGCTGATGCTGCCGCTGCTCCTGCTGGCCGTCGCCCCGGCAGGCGTCGGCGCGGTCCTGACCGCCCGGGTCGACTACGAGGTCCACTACGCGAACATCGCCGACCGCAACATCCGCAGCATGACCCGCTGGTGGGCCACCACACCGAAGTACGGTGACGAGGTCCGCGCCAACGGCATGACCGACTACCTGCTGTACTGGTACCGGGCCCTGTCCGAACGGGTCGACCGGCGCACCGTCGCCGCGGCCCCCCGGACGCTGCGGATCGCGCTGTTGGCGTCCCTGGCGGGCGGGACGTTCCTCGCCGCGACCTGGGGGACGCTCGCCTGGCTGACCGTGACCGGGAGGATCGCACCAGCCGTCGCGGCCACCGCGGTGGTGGCCGTGCAGACCACGCTGGCCGCGCTGGCCCAGCTCGTCATCGAGGGCGCCGCCGTCTTCCACACCAGCCTCTACCTCGGCGACATGCGGACGTTCTTCGACGACGCCGCCGCCCGAGCGCCCGAGCGGGGACCCGCGGCGGTGGAAGCGCCGGTGGCGGAGATCCGGCTGGAGGAGGTCGTCTACCAGTACCCCGGCAAGGACCGTCCCGCGGTGGACAACGTCTCCCTGACCCTGCGGCGCGGTGAGATCCTCGCCGTCGTCGGTGTGAACGGCTCGGGCAAGAGCACCCTGACCCGGTTGATCACCGGTATCTACCTCGCCGACAAGGGCAAGGTGACCTGGAACGGTACCGACCTCGCCCAGGCCGACCCGGCTTCCGTCTGGGCGTGCACCGGACTCGTACCGCAGATCTTCGCCCAGTGGCCCCTGCGGGCCCGGGAGAACGTCACCCTCGGCCAGCCCCGCAGCGACGACGACCGTGCGGTGTGGGAGGCAGTGGACGCGGTCGGCATGCGCGAGGCGGTCGAGGAACTCCCCGCCGGCCTCGACACCCTGCTGGCCAGGGAAGTCTTCGGGGGCAGCGAACTCTCCGGCGGTCAATGGCAGCGTCTGGCCTGCTCCCGGGCACTGTACCGGCGCCCCGCGCTGCTGATCCTGGACGAGCCCACGTCACAGATGGATCCTCGTGGCGAGCACGCCGTCTTCGAGCGGATCAAGTCGATCGCGGCGGACCGGATCACCATCGTCGTGACCCACCGGCTGGAGAACACGAAGATCGCCGACCACATCGTCGTCATGGAGCAGGGCCGCCTCACCGAACAGGGCACCTACGACGATCTCGTCCACGCCGGCGGCACCTTCGCCGATCTCCTGCGGCTGTCGCAGGAACGGTGAGGGCCGGCTTCCGGCGACCGTCCTGTCCACCGCGACCCGCGACCCGCAACCCGCAAGGCTGGCCCGCAACCCGCAAGGCTGGCCCGTGACCAGCAGCCGAACCACCGACCCGTACCGCCACCACCCCACCGAACCGCCTGCTGACTGAACGGGATACGGTCCTCCTCAAGACCGCAGTCGGCTCAACCGTGGGTCCTCAGTACCCAAGTGATACGGACGCCGGATGTCACTGGAGGGCCCCGGTGAGGCAGCCCCGGATGTCTGCTGCCAGGACAGTCATCTGCTCGCCGCCCTCATCGCGGCGGTCACCGTGGCCGGGCAGGGCATCACGTCGTGCGCCTTCGACGGATGGCCGCGGGTCGGGCCGCGGATCGACATGGCCGACGTGGGAACGCGGCCGGCGCATGTCGACCCGGCCCGGACGGTCAGGGGCACCTCGTGCTGGACCGGGTTGCGGTCGTGCGGGGCGTCCACGTCCGGTACGGACAGAACCGGGGTGTGCTCAGGAGGGGATACGCCCGGAGCGGTTGACGGCGGCCATGACCGCGTGGACGGAGGCGGTGAGCACCGAGGTGTCCCAGCCCGCGCCCCAGCGGACCGTGTCGTCGACGCGGCACTCGGCGTAGGCGACGGCGGGGCTGTTCGGTCCGGTGGTGGTGGAGTGTTCGGTGTAGCCGAGGATGTCGACGGTGACGCCGATGCCGCTCAGGGCGTCGGCGAAGGCGGACAGGGGGCCGTTGCCGGTGCCCTCGCAGGGGTGGTCGCGGCCGCCGGTGCGCAGGGTGCAGGTGAACCGGTGTTCCCCGGGGGCGGGTTCGGTGGCGTTCCAGGACTCCAGCGTGACCGGGCCGTTCAGGGCCGGGGCGAGGTAGGTGGTGAGGAACAGCTCCCACAGCTCCTTGTGCGACAGTTCCTCGCCGGTGGAGTCGGTGACCTGCTGCACCGTGCGGGAGAAGTCCGGCCGCATCGCCCGGGGCAGGTCCAGGCCGTGGTGGGTGTGCAGGAGGTGGGCGATGCCGCCCTTGCCGGACTGGGAGTTGATCCGGATGACCTCCTCGTAGGTGCGGCCGATGTCACCGGGGTCGATGGGCAGGTACGGCACCGCCCACGGTGCCTCCTCGGCCGGTACGCCCCGCTCGGCGGCCTGCTTGGCGTGGTGGGCGAGGCCCTTGGAGATGGCGTCCTGGTGGGTGCCGGAGAAGGCGGTGTGCACGAGGTCGCCGCCGTAAGGGTGGCGGGGGTGGACCGGCAGCCGGTTGCAGTACTGCACGACCTCGCGCACCGCGTCGATGTCGGAGAAGTCGATCATCGGGTTGACGCCCTGCGCGTACAGATTCAGCGCCAGGGTCACCAGGTCGACGTTGCCGGTGCGTTCACCGTTGCCGAACAGGCAGCCCTCGACGCGCTGCGCGCCCGCGAGGACGGCGAGTTCGGCGCAGGCGACACCGGTCCCGCGGTCGTTGTGCGGGTGGACCGAGAGGATCACCGCGTCGCGGCGGGCCAGGTTGCGGTCCATGTACTCGATCTGGTCCGCGTAGATGTTGGGGGTGGCGATCTCCACGGTCGCCGGCAGGTTGTGGACCACCGGCCGGTCCGGGCTCGCCTCCCACAGGTCGGACAGGCTGTTGCACACCTCCAGTACGAAGTCCGGCTCGGTGAGGTTGAAGACCTCCGGCGAGAACTCGAACCGGATGTCGGCGCGCGGCCGTTCCTCGACGCGGCGCAGCAGGTGCGTGGCCGCCTCGTGGATCAGCGCGCGCACCTGGGCGCGGGAGCGGCCGAGCACCACGTCGCGCCAGGTGGGCGCGGTCGCGGTGTAGAGGTGGACGAGGGTCCGGGGCAGTCCTTCGACGGAGGCGACGGTCCGGTCGATCAGGTCCTGCCGGGCCGCGGTGAACACGGAGACGGTGACGTCGTCGGGGACGGCGCCGCTCTCCGCCAGGTGCCGGACGAAGTCGAAGTCGGTCTGGCTCGCGGAGGGGTAGCCGACCTCGATCTCCTTGAAGCCCATGGTGACCAGGAGGTCGAACATCCGGCGCTTGCGCTCGGTGTCCATCGGCTCGGCCAGTGCCTGGTTGCCGTCGCGCAGGTCGACGGGGACCCACAGCGGCGCCCGTTCCAGCCGGCGCGACGGCCAGGTGCGGTCCGTCAGCGGCAGGGGCACCCGCTCGTGCGCGGACCGGTAACGGTGGTGCGGCATCGCGCTCGGACGCTGGGGGTTCCAGTGCGGCGCGTCCACCGGGACGTCACCGGCGGGGGTGCGCAGGGTCGGGAACACCGCGCTCTGCGGGGCGGAAGTCATCACAGTACGGAACTACTTTCGTTCGGTCGTACGGAGACCGGCGCAGTCCGAAACCCCGCTGCGGGGTGCCGGTCGCGTCAGGCCCCGCAGCGGCGGCCGAGAAGAAGCTCACGCAGCAGCATGCCGGGTACAGTAGTCACACCTCTGCTCCTCAGACAACCTGAAAGGTGCGGGAAGGTGAACCTCCCATGTCGCTAGGCGCTCTACGCCCCTCCCCCTTGGTCGAACAGGCCACCATCCAGCTGCGCGAGCAGATCACCAGCGGCGAGTGGGCCGTGGGGACCAAGCTCCCCGGCGAGACCACCCTGTCCAAGTCCCTCGGTGTGGGACGCTCGACCGTCCGCGAGGCCCTGCGGGCCCTGGCCGGTGCCGGTCTGGTCCGGGCACGCCAGGGTTCGGGTGTGTTCGTCATCGCGACCGCACCCGAGGAGGACTGGTCCACGCAGCTGCGGCAGGCGGCCATCACCGATGTCTACGAGGTACGTATGCTGGTCGAGGTGGAGGCCGCGCAGTTGGCGGCCCGGCGGCGTACCGACGAAGACATCGCGGCTCTGCGCGAGGCGCTGGCCGTACGCCGGACCGCCGGGGACGCCGGCGACGCCGCGTTCGTCGAGGCCGACATCGCTCTGCACGAGGCGGTGGTCGCCGCTGCGCACAACCCCGTGCTCACCGGCCTGTTCACCCAGTTCGTGCCGGTACTCAAGCAACGGCTCCTCGATCTGATCGAGTTGCTCCACTTGCGCTCCGAAGACGCGCATCACGGCGAGGAGGGCCACGCCGCCCTGGTGAACGCGGTGGCGCGAGGGGACGCCGAGGCCGCCGGCGCCGCGCTGCGCGAGGAACTGGAAGGGACGCTCGCCCTGCTGCACTCCCTGTGACCCCGACACCCCTCGCGAACGGCGGGCATGATGGACAACGGTGGGCATGATGGACGCCGGGCCCTGGATACGCCGCTACCCGCTGCCCGTACCTCCCGCCCTCCCCTGGCAGGTCCTGTCCATCCCCCGCTCGGGCGGCTCCGCCGACTCCTGGGAGCCTCTTGCGGCACGGCTGGTCGCCCTCGCATCGACGGCCGGTGTCCGTCCGCTACCCCGGTCGCGCGGAACGTGGACGGGAACCCCCCGCACACCGACGTGCACATCCTCGCGGACCAAGCGGCCGAGGCGATCACCTCGGTCCGCGAGGGCAGCCCCCTGCTCCTGTTCGGCCACGCACTGGGATGGGTGCGGTTCCTGGCTCATACAAGATCCTCGTGAGCGTTGATCACTTGGCTTTCTGACGGGTTCGCGGCGGGTTCGGCGGATGCCGCTGCCGTCTGCTCGGGATCTGTCACTTCCGATACCGCTGCGCCACGGCCGTGAAGGCGGCCTTGGGTTCCCATTCCATGTCGGGGTAGGTCTGCCCCCGGCGTCCTTCGAGGAGTTTGACGATGCCCAGACCGGCCCGGTCCAAGTCGTCCCTGGGGTCGCCGTCCGGGCGGTGCGGGTAGCCGGGCAAGGCGAACAGGAACACGAACGCGCTGTCCACGCCCTCGGTCTCGAAGATCTCCAGCAGTTCGCTCAGATATGCGGCCTGGCCGGCCTCGTCACGCTCGTACACGCCGTTGAGCCGTACCGGGGCTCTGGTCTTCGGGTCGTGCTCGACCACTTCCAGCACCCGTCCGCCGCGGTCTCCCGCGCCGCGGTAGGCCGCGGTGCCGAACCCGGTGACGGCGAGCGGCTTCGGGCCTTGGGCCAGGGTGCGCACCGCGTCCCGGAACCGGTCGGCGACCTCGGCGGAGCGGATCAGTTCGAACGTCACGAAGTCGAAGGGAGTCCAGTCGACCTGCTCGACCTGGATGGATGCGTAGGTGAGCTTGCCCCGGAAGCGCTCGCGGACCGTGGCCGCGGCGTCGCGGAGGAATGCGTTGATGCGCACGCCGAGTTCGCGTATTGCTTCGGCCCGCCGCTCGGGTTGGCTCATCAGTTGCTCGACCCGGTCCTCGGGGCTGTCTCCGGGCAGGAACCCGCGGTTCATCACGCTCAGCTCGACCCCCGCGACGAACACGACCGTGGCCCCCTGCCGGCGGAGCCGTTCCGCTCGCTCGGCGCAGTCGCGGAAGAGCGTGAGGATCTGCTCCGGATCCAGCTCCAGCGGATAGGGCGAGAACCAGACCTCCAGGCCGAGTTCGGCGGCCACGCCGGCGGCCAGCTCCAGTCGGTCCGGGTCGCCGCCGATGATCTGGACCGCGTCGCAGTGCAGGTCGTCGCGGATGATGGCGAGTTCGCGCCGGACCACCGCAGTCTCGAAGTGCTCGCGGGATATCTCGCCGTGCACGACGAATCCGGTGTCGTAGGTCATTCCTCTTGCTCGCATGGTGACGCCTCTCTGCCCGTCTCGGTCTGCCCGTCTCGGCCGGGACCGAGACTGACAGGAATATTGCGTGCACGCAATATTGCGGGCGCGCAGTTCTGTGTGGGAACCTGGCACCGTGACGACACCGACACCACCACCAGGGCTGCGGGAGCGGAAGAAGCAGGCCACGCGCGAGGCGCTGCGCGAGGCGGCCCTGCGCCTGGCCGTGGAGCGCGGACCGGACCAGGTTCGGGTCGAGGACATCGCCGAAGCGGCCGGGGTCTCGCCTCGCACCTACAACAACTACTTCGCCAGCCGCGAGCAGGCGATCGTCTCCGCAGTCACCGCGGACCGGGAGGCGCGGATCGCGGCGGCGGTCGCGGCCCGGCCCGCAGGAGTGCGCCTGGCCGACGCCGTCACCGAGGCGGTGGTCGAGCAGTACACGAACACCGGAGAGCGCGCACGCGAGGTGCTGCTGCTGATCACCACCCGGACCGCGCTGCGCGACGCGTTCCTCGACACCACCGCCGGCATCGAGCACCCTCTCACCGAGGTGATCGCCGAACGCCTGGGTGACGCCGGAGCACACACGGCCCGCGTCCTCGCGGCAAGCGTGACCGCGGCAGTCCGCATCGCGCTGGAAAGCTGGCTTCGGCCGTCCGGGGCCACAGGGGCCGCAGGGCGTTCCGCCGCCGGAGGACTGGTCGTGCCCTCCGGCTCACTGCCCGACCAGCTCCGCGGGGCGCTGGCCCCGCTCACGCCCGCGTTCGACGCCGCCGAGCAACACACCCAGCCGTGAAGTCGGCCCGACCTGGCATCCGCTGAACAGGCAGTAGACGCGGACCATGCCGATGCACCCCGCCGTCATCGTCCTCGTCCGCCGATTCGACGCTGGCAGCGGGACGGCACCCGGGCGAGGATTCACAGCCGGCTCCGAGCCGAGGTGGACGCGAAGGGCCTGATCACCTGGGACGTCAACGTCGACTCCACCGTCTGCCGAGCCCACCGACACGCCGCCGGGGCTGCGGAAAGGGGAATCTCCAGAGAGAGCCGCCCGGCGGCGTCTTCGTCGAGCCGGCCGACCACGGCCTCGGACGGTCCCGAAACGGCCTGACCAGCACGATTCACTTTGCCGTCGAGCAGCGCCAGAAGCCCCTGCCCGTCGTGATCACAGCTGGACAGCGGGGTGACTCACCGCGGTTCGAGCCCATCCTGGGAGCGATCCGGGTGCCCCGGCTCGGTCTCGTCAGACCGCGCAAGCGGCCTGCCCAGGTACGGGCCGACAGAGCCTACGACTCCCGGGCCAACCGCTTCTACCTGCGCAGACGCGGGATCAAGGCCACCGTTCCAGTGCCCGCGAACCGCGTCCGCAACCGGCGGATGCGCGGCGCACTCGGCAGGCGGCCGCCGAAGTCGATGGCCGGTCAAGCCGCCGCTGTGGCCGAGAGACCGACTTGGTAGCACCGTCCGTCGCGGATAAGGGCCCAGAGAACGTTCGTCGCAGGTGAGGATGCTGATCAACGCGGAGGTGCAGAAGACCCTTCGAAGACCGCGGTGGTAGCGCCGTGACCGGTGCGGGTTGCCGTTGACGCTGCCCGAGTCTCGGGGCGTCGGAGCGACGCCGGCCATGCTGGCCAGCCGGTCGGCGAAGCCATAGGCATTTATGTCGCCAGCCGTCGCGGCAAGTCGCTCGTTGAGGGCTGTCACCTCCTTGGTCAGGGCCTCTGCGCCGCGGACTTTGCGGTTGCGCAGCCAGGTCCCCAGTCGTTTGCGGCCAGTCCGGCGCGGGGCGGAGGGCGTCTGGTAGCCGGTCAGCAGGATCAGCGGGCCGGTGTTGCCCAGGTCCAGTGCCCGCTCCAGGGCGGGAAGAATGCCTCTCAGCCGGCCGCGCAGGCGGTTGATCCGACGAGTGCGGTCGGCGTTGATGTCGGCCCGGCTGCCGGTGAGCACGCCCAGTTCGACGGCGGGCTCGTCGTCCGGCCGTAGCGAGGTCAGGCTCCGGCGCATCCGGGCTTGGTCGGCGATGACGGTGGCGTCCTTGGCGTCGGTCTTGCCGGTGCCGCGGTAGCCGGCGGCGGCACGGTTGACCGCGAGGCCGGGTATGTGGACGAGCTGCCGGCCGTGGTTGAGCAGAAGATTGGTCCACAAGGCCGCTATGCCGTCGGCGACGTCGACCGCCGGACCACGTCCTCATCGATGGCCGGGACGTCGGCGAGCAGTACCAGCAGTTCCGGCTCGTCGTTGAGCACCCGTCGGGACAGCAACCGCTCGCCCTCGGCGTCGAGCACCACGGTGTGGTGCGTCTTGCCGATGTCCGTCCCCGCCCCCGCCCCCGCCCAGATCTGGGCCACCTGTTCCCGTCCGACCCACCAACAAGGTGCGACCGCCTGACACGCCTCCCTGGGAGGCTCAGAGAGTCTCGGAGAACGCCGCACTCCTCGTTCGAACGCTGTTGACCAGACAGAAGGGATGCCCGGCCGGGTCGAGAAGGACGCGAAACCTGTCCGCATCCGGCTGATACTCCGGCTTGCTCGCACCCAGTCCCAGCAGCCAGGTCTCGGCTTCGTCGAAGTCCTCGACCTCGAAGTCGATGTGCAACTGCTGGGGGACCTCCTGGCCGGGCCAGCCAGGAGCCCGGTACCCGTCGACCCTCTGGAAGCCGAGGAAGAACCCGTCCTCCCGGCTCAGGCCGGCAAACTCGCCGTCCGACTTCGGGTGCGGCGCAAAGCCGGTGGCTTCCTGGTAGAACGCGGCCAGAACCAGCGGGTCAGCGCAATCGAGCGTGATCGCGCTCAACTTCATCCGCAGGGGCACGACACCTCCATGTCGACCATGACTGACCCACCAGTGCAGTCGATACGGCTCCCGGGCGACGTGCTGTGCCGCTCTCGCACAGTACTACGCGCACATCGCGGCCGGTGCGTCGTTCCGCATCGAAGCAGGTGCCGCTGCCCGGACCGGGAAGGCAGGTCACCGGCGGCTCCGGTCAGTACTCCCTGATGAAACAGTCGGAGACGTAACCCTCGATCCCGGCGCGGTTGTTGTGGACGTACGTCCACTGGTCCTTGACGCTGCCGTCCGGGCAGGGCACCCATTCCGCGTTGGCCTGCCCGCCCATCCAGGTGTACCCGTCGCCGGGGTTGCCGTGCCCCCGGGCGAACGAGGTGGTGCTGTAACTCTCGTGGATCTTCACGCCGGTCGCGGTGCTCCCAGGCGGGAAGTTCCTCGATCTCGCGACCGTGCTGGACTGCTTCAGCCGCAAGGTCGTCGGCCGGTCCATCGCCTACCGCATGCGCACCAGCCTGGTCGCCGGCGCACTGCAGATGACGACCTCGGCCCGCGGCAGCCTGGACGACGCCGTGTTCCGCTCCGATCACGGAGCCCAGTACGGCTCGCGGGCTCTCGCCAGGCTCTGCGACCAGCTCGGCGTGACCCGGCCGATGGGAGCGGTCGGCACCAGATCACCGCAAGCGGCCCCGACGAATGCCTGAGCCCGACCTCGAATAAGCGCGGCTAATTGATTCTGCCGCAAAGACTAAATGGAACTTTTCATTCCGGGCGAGCATGCTGGACCGCATGCAGCCAAGCCTCATGTCCTCACGCGTCCTCGCCCTGACCGGCACCGTCCTCCTGTGGGCCTCGGCCTTCCCGGCCATCCGGGTCGGGGTCGACGGTCTGGGGGTGCAGGCCCTGTCGTTGCTGCGGATCGTGATCGCTTCTGTTGCCCTGCTGCTGGTGGCGCCGTTCGCGAAGGTCCGCAGGCCCCGGTCCCGTGATCTGCCCTTGGTCGCCTTGTGCGGGGCAACCGGTATCACCGCTTACCAGCTCCTGCTCAACTGGGGCGAGGTGAACGTGGCGGCCGGTACGGCGAGCCTGCTGATCGCGACCGTCCCCGCCTTCAGCGTGCTGCTGGGAAGTCTGTTCCTCACAGAGCGGCTGAGCCGCAACATCGTCCTCGGCAGCGTCGTCGCGCTCGCCGGCGCGGCCATCGTCAGCCTGGCCAGGGGCACCGGCGGGTTCACCGTCTCCGCCCTCGTCGTGCTGGCCGCCGCCGTGGTCCAAGGGATCTACCACGTCGCCACCAAGCCCCTGCTGCGTCGTTACACCGGCCTGGAGGTCACCACCTACGCGATGGTCGCCGGCACGGTCTTCGCCCTGCCGCTGGCCCCTGCCACCTGGCACGCGGCCCTGAAGGCGCCGGCCGATGCCTTGGCCTCCGCGCTCTACCTGGGCCTGCTTCCTTCCGCGCTCGGATTCGTCATCTTCGGCTACGCCGTCGCCCGCCTGCCGCTCGCCACCTCCACCGCCGCCCTCTACCTGGTCGCGCCGGTGACCCTGGTCATCGCCTTCGTCTGGCTGGGCGAGGTACCCCACCTCATCGAGCTGCTGGGCGGAGCGGTCAGCGTCGCGGGAGTGATCATGATCAATCGGCGCAGTCCGGCACAACGCCGCAGCGGAGAGCGGGGAGACGGCCCCGGCCGCCCAGCGGCCGACCAGCGCGTGACCACACACGGCGAGAACACCCGCCGCGGTCCGCACCGCATCGTGGAACCCGCCCCCGTCCCCGCCCCCACCCCCGGCCCGGCCCCCGCCCCCGGCCCGACCAAGGAGTAGACCGTGCTCGATGTACGCCGCCTGCGCATCCTCCAGCACCTCGCCGCGTACGGGACCGTCGCGGCCACCGCGGAGGCTCTGCACCTGACCCCGCCGGCGGTCTCCCAGCACCTCGCCGCCCTGCGGAAGGAGGCCGGCACACCGGTGGTGGAGAAGCGGGGACGCACCCTGCGGCTTACCGCGGCCGGGGAACTGCTGGTGGCCCACGCCGAGATCATCCTCGCCGAACTCGCGGCAGCCGAGTCCGGCCTGGCCGCCCTGCAGAGCGGCCGGCGCGGCATCGTACGGATCACCGCCTTCGCCTCCGCCGCCCGCACTCTCGTCGCGCCTCTGTGGCAACGACTGGCCGACAGCGAGCCCGCCCCGCAGCTGTCGCTGCGACTGTCCGTGCAGGAACCCGACCAAGCCCTCGACGAACTGCACAAGAGCTCCACCGACCTCGCCCTGGTCCACAGCTACACCGTGCTGCCACGCACCTTCCCCGCCGCCTACGAGCAGGCCCTGCTCATGGAGGAACCGGTGCTGCTCGCCCTGCATCCCCGCCAGGCCGGCGAGTGGGGTCTGCGGCCCGGCCAGCCGGTGGACCTGTCCCGCGCGGCAGACCTGCCCTGGCTCACCCCAGGCCCGGAGACCTCCTGCTACGAGATGATCCAACGCGCCTGCGGCACGGCCGGCTTCGTCCCGGACATCAGGACCCGCAGTGGCGACTTCAGCGTGCTGGCGGCCCTGGTCGCCGCGGGAGCGGGCACCGCCCTCATCCCCCGCATGGCACTGCCCGACACCACCGACTCCCTCAGCCTCCACCCCCTGCTCCACCCCGTCTCCCGGTCCGTCTTCACCGTCAGCCGTGCGGGGACCCGCAAACGCCCCGACCTGCGACGCGTACTCCAACTGCTCCACGAACCAGCCGCACCCCCGGCACCGGACAACTCGCATGAACGGTCGAGCAGAGCCAACCCGACCTGATCATTTCCACCGGCAGGCGCAAGGTGCGGGCCCCACCGGCGCTTGCCTTCCAGGCCCCTCGCGCAGGCGATGTCCCGTCCGGCGCCGCCGCAGGTCCACGGTCTTTCGGCCCTCCCGCGAGACGGTGGGCCAGGGCCGGACCGGCGATGCCGGCTCCCGCGAGCAGCACGTTCCGGTGTGTCATGACGCTCCCTTCCGTCTTCCTCGTCATCTCCCGCATCGGGCGGCAGCCCCGGTTGCGGTCCATTCGGGCCGGCCCGGCCGCTCGTCGTGCACGCGCCCCGGCCGGGGCTCACACGGTGAGGTGCTTGTCGGCGCCGGAGCCGTCGGGAACCGTCTCGGCGGTGATGCCGTGCTGCTCGTCTTCGAAGCGGCCCTTCTCGGCGGCAGGAAGGTGACCGCCGAGAGAACCACCAGCGGGCACGCCTGAACTATCAGCTCGCGGTGGAAGCCGCCGATTGCGGTTCCCACCGCGAGGGGCAGGTTGCCCGGCCCCGCCTCACCGGCGGCGAAGTGCCGGCCGATCCGGAGGAACAGGTCAGCACGAGCCGGGTGCCGATGAGCCCGCCGAGAACAAGGCGATGCCGTCGAGCCCGACGGTGAGGGCCGGCTCACGCAGCAGGCCCGGGGCGACCAGCGGAGCGCCGCTCACGGCGGCCGTGCGGCGCTGCTGGAGGGGGCCGTGCCAGACGGCGTTGGACTGGCCGTTCGGGCAGGTCACCCGGCGGCGGTCGTGGTTGATGTGGAAGTCGTCCCGGCCGCACCCGTCGCTCCGGCGGTGCCGGCGGGCTGTCGTGGGTGGTGGCCACGCCCGTCGTCACGTTGGGGCTGCCCGGAGCACAGGTCTCGGTCAGATGAGCGGCCAAGCCCTTCCCTCTGCTGATGTGTCCGTGCCGCGCGTAGCGGGCCGAGGCGTCGCGAGGGGAGATGATCGCCCGGGGCGAGACCGGCAGTCCGGGTCCGGGCACGGCAGCACGCTCCCCTCCGGTGGACGCCCGGGGCCCGGCGGTGGTGACCGCCGGGCCCAGAACTGCGTGCGCATCGGGCGCACGCCGCTCCCGGTTCGGCGCGACACTGTTCCGGGAGACGCGTGTGGATGATGTGGTCAGGCTTTCGTCGGCAACTGCGTCGGGAGGTCGGTCTGCCGGCTGGGCTTCTCGTCCGGTCGGGGAGGTTGCTCGCGGGCGTGCAGAATCCTGTTGACCCGCGCGACGTCCAGGGTTTTCTCCCAGCGGGCGACGACCAGGGTCGCGACGCTGTTGCCGGCCAGGTTGGTCAGGGCGCGGCATTCGGACATGAATTTGTCGATACCGAAGATGAGCATGATGCCGGCGGCGGGGACGGTGCCGACGGTGGAGAGCGTGGCGGCCAGGGCGATGAACCCGGCGCCGGTGATGCCGCCGGAGCCCTTGGAGGTGAGGATCATGACGGCCAGGAGACCGAGCTGCTGGCCGATGCTGAGCGGGGTGTCGGTGGCCTGGGCGATGTAGACGGCGGCGAGGGAGAGGTAGATGGAGCTGCCGTCGAGGTTGAAGGAGTACCCGGTGGGGACGGTCAGGCCGACGATGTCGCGTCGGACACCGAGTCCTTCCAGTTTGGCCATCAGGCGCGGCAGGGCGCTCTCGGAGGAGGAGGTTCCCAGGACGAGGATGAACTCTTCTCGCAGGTAGCGCAGCAACCGGAAGATGTTGATCTTCAGGGCTGCCGTGACCGTGCCGAGGACGACGATGACGAAGAACGCGGACGTCCCGTAGAAGAGCCCGATGAGCCGGCCGAGGCTGGTGAGGGTGGATATGCCGTACTCACCGATGGTGTACGCCATGGCGCCGAAGGCTCCGACCGGAGCGGCGAGCATGACGTAGTGGAGGATCTTGAAGACGACGGCGCTCAGGCGCTGGACGCCGTCGACGATCGGTTCACCGACGGGGCCGACGGCTTTCAGGGCGATGCCGAAGAGGACCGAGAAGAAGATGACCTGGAGGATGTTTCCTTCGGCGAAGGCGCCGACCGCGCTGGTGGGGACGAGGTCGGTGAGGAAGTGCCACCAGTCCTGGTTCTGTCCCTCCTTCACGTACTGGCTCGCGTCGCCCTCCAGGTGGAGGTCACCGGGGTGGGCGTGGACGCCGGCGCCGGGCTGGAAGAGGTTGACGGCGAGGAGCCCGATGAGCAGGGCCGCCAGGGTGCCGGCCTGGAAGTAGAGCAGGGACTTCAGGCCGACGCGGCCGACCCGGCCGAGACTGTCGACGCTGCCGATGCCGGCCACGATGGTCAGGAAGACGATCGGCGTGATCAGCATCTTGATCGCGGCGACGAAGGTGGTGCCGACCGGTTCGAGGGCGGTGCCGGCCTCAGGCCAGAGCCAGCCGGTGAGAACACCGGTGACGATGGCGGTCAGGACCCAGAAGTACAGCTGCCGGTACCAGGGCTTCTTCGGCGCGTCGGTGAGAGGTGACGCGGGCATTGCGGGTGCTGCCATGTCGTTTCTCCTCGTTGAGGAACGGGGCGCAACCGGGACGCGGGCCGGCTCTCCAGGCGCGGGAAGCGGGAGAACCGGCGGAGAGAGCGCGGCTCGGGAAGGGGAAGGCGGCGAGCGCCTGCGGCCGTGGCGGCGTCGTCCGTGCCGCCACGGCGACTGGTTCACAGAGGGCTGCCCCGTCGTGTCGGGGCGGAGCCGGCCTGGGCAGTGGCGTGGCCGACTGTCCCTAGAGCTGTTCGAGGAGTTGGTCGGTGAACTCCGCGGTGGTCGCGGTGCCGCCGAGGTCGGGGGTGCGGACGTCGGTCTTGGCCAGGACGGCGGCGATCGCGTCGGTGATGTCCTTCGCGGCGGCCGGGTGGCCGAGATGGTCCAGCATCATGGCCGCCGACCAGATCGCGCCCAGCGGGTTGGCGATGCCCTGTCCGGCGATGTCGGGGGCGGAGCCGTGGACCGGCTCGAACATGGAGGGGAACTCCCGCTCCGGGTTGAGGTTGGCGGCCGGGGCGATGCCGATGGAGCCGGCGACTGCGGCGGCCAGGTCGCTGAGGATGTCGCCGAACAGGTTGGAGCCGACGACGACGTCGAAGCGGGCCGGGTCGAGGACGAACTTGGCGGCGAGGGCGTCGATGTGCTCCTGGTCCCAGGTCACGTCAGGGAAGTGCGCGCCGCGTTCGGCGACGAGCTGGTCCCAGAACGGCATGGTGTGCACGATGCCGTTGGACTTCGTCGCGGAGGTCAGGCGGCCCCCGCGCCGGCCGGCCAGGTCGAAGGCGTAGTCCAGGACGCGGGTGACACCGGCCCGGGTGAAGACGGCCTCCTGTACGGCCATCTCGTCGTCGAAGCCCCGGTTGAGCCGGCCGCCGACCTCGCTGTACTCGCCCTCGACGTTCTCGCGGACCACGACGAAGTCGACCTCGCCCGCCACCGCGCCGCGCACGGGGCTGTCGATGCCCTCGAAGACACGGATCGGCCGCAGGTTGACGTACTGGCGGAAGGTGCGGCGGATCGGGATCAGCAGTCCCCACAGCGAGACGTGGTCGGGCACCCCGGGGTAGCCGACCGCGCCCAGCAGGATGGCGTCCTTGTCCCGGAGCTGATCGAGGCCGTCGTCGGGCATCATCGCGCCCTCGCGCAGGTACCGCTCGCACGACCAGTCGTCGTAGGAGGTGTAGTCCAGGGTGAAGCCGTGCCGGCGGCCGAGGACGTCGAGGACCTGCTGGGCGGGAGGCAGAACCTCGGCGCCGATCCCGTCGCCGGGGATCAGGGCGATGCGGTGGTTCGTCATGGGGTCGATTGCAGCAGCGTGCCCGGGGTGGCGTCCAAGACGCAGATCCGACCTGCCTTATAAGCGGTGCCTATCGGTCGGACTCGACGTGCGCCCCGGCCGCTGCCAGGAAAGCCGACGACGCGGGAGACAACAGTCCTCGACGGCTGACCAGACCGACACTCAGAGCGGTGGCCGGTTCGATGTCCAGGACGTGGGCGCCGGCCCGCCGTGCCAGGTCCCGCCAGGACTCCGTGACCACCGCCAGTCCGGCACCGGCCAGGACCAGGGGCAACAGGGACACCCGGTGCTCCGTCTCCGCCGCCACGGAGAACTCCACGCCCTGTTCCCGCAGTGAGTCGGTGTAGGCCCGCATCCCGGTTCCGGGCTGGCCCACGATCAGCCGCCGCCCGGACAGTTCCCCGGAACCGACGCTCCGGCGCCCGGCGAGCGGATCACCTGGCGGGACGAGGAGCACGAAGCGCTGCCGCCCGAGGCCGAACGTATCGACCTCCTTGTCCGGCAACGGCCCGGCGCACGCCAGCAGCCCCAGCTCCACCGCTCCGGTGCGCACCGCCTCGATCACGTCGTGTGCGGTGAAGACCGCCTTCACGACCACCACCACACCGGGGTGGCGGTCGCTGAAGGAGCGGATGAGCGTGGTGAGGGGTTCGATCGCCTGGGACGGCATCGACGCCACGTCCAGCCGCCCGGTGCGCAGTTCGTGGACGGACTCGACGCTCGCCCGTGCGGTCTCCAGGCTGCGGACGGCCTCTCGGGCCGGTCCGATCAGCGCCCGGCCCGCCTCCGTCAGCACGGCGCGCCGGCCGATCCGGTGGAAGAGCTCGGTCCCCAGGTCTCGCTCCAGCGTACGGATCGCCTGGGACAGGGAGGGCTGCGAGACGTACAGGACGGCGGCGGCCCGGTTGAAGCCGCCGGAGTCGACGATGGCCAGGAAGTACCGCAGCCGGAGGATGTCCATCAGTGCCGGCCATCACCTTCTATGGATTCTTTCCTGGGCTTGCCCCCTTGACGGTGCCGGCCAGGTCGCCGCAGCCCGAGGTTGACGCAAGCTGCAAGATATACCGCGCTCGGCGGGCGTCATGACTCGGCCCGAGCGGCCCTGGCCTGGAAAGAGGAGCGCGCCGGGATGTCGTCGTCGGTGGCGGTGTCGATGATGACGGTGCCGTCGCGGTAGCTGATGAAGAGGTAGGGGTAGTTGTGGGCGCGCGGTGTTTTTTTCACCGAGCCGGAGGCCGATCCGGGTCGAGGGCAGAAGGTGGCGTCCTGCCGCAGAAGGGCGCTGCCGTCTGGGGTGGGGGACGGTGGCGTGCTGGCTGTGCGTGTCGGTGTCGGGCTGCCCGTGAGGGAAGGGGACACGGCCGGCGGCGCGGCTGCGGTGTGTGCCGGCGGGCTGGGAGTGGGCTGGGCCGGTTCGGGCCACGCGGTGACGGCTGCGGCTGCGGCTGCGGCGAGCAGGGAAAGACACGCCACCGGAAGTCGTCGAATCAGCAGTCGGCCAACAGTCCGGCACGGAAATCGCAGTACGAAGGGTGTTGGCGGCCTTCAAAGGCCGTCTATAGTCCGTGCTTGCCGAAGAGCCGACCAATGTTCGAGATAACGAACGCTGTGAGTGGGTGAGCCGCCCGCGACAACCGGAATCCGCATCCGGCACCGAGGCTGCGTACTCACGTGCGCAGCTGTTCCGGCGGTGTCACCGACCGAGCCGTTCCGCCGAACCCAGCAAGGAGCGTTGACTTGGCATGTCCTGGACCAATCATGGGCGCAGTCGCCGACAGGTACTGGCCACCGCCGCGGGACTGACCGCCGGTACCGCTCCGGCCGGCGCGGCGCCGCGGGCTCATGCCGCCGCGCCACCGACGGGCACGGCTCCGGGCCCCGGGATCGCGGCGGCCTTCGCCGACCCCGTCATCTGGCAGGACTTCGCGGACATCGACATCATCCGGGTCGGCGACGCGTACTACTGCTCCGCCTCGACCATGCACTACTCCCCGGGAGCGCCCGTCCTGCGCTCCTACGACCTGGTCAACTGGGAGTTCGCCGGCCACTCGGTACCGGTACGGGACTCCGGGGCGAAGTACGACCTGAACGGCGCCCGCGGCTACGTCCGGGGCATCTGGGCCTCGTCCCTCACCTACCGCCCGAGCGACAGCACCTTCTACTTGCTGGGCCAGATCGACTTCGCCAAGACCTACCTCTGCACGTCTCCTGCCGCCGAAGGCCCCTGGGCCAGACACGCCGTGATCGACAACGCGTACTACGACGCGGGCCTGCTGGTCGACGACGACACGATGTACGTCGCCCACGGCAACACGACCCTCCACGTGGCCCAGCTCTCGGCGGACGCCAGGACCGAGGTCCGCAACGAGCAGGTCTTCACCACGCCGGCGAGCGTCGGAGTCCTGGAGGGGTCCCGCTTCTACAAGATCAACGGCAGCTACTTCATCTTCGTCACCCGCCCTGCCAACGGCCAGTACATCCTCAAGTCCACCACCGGCCCGTACGGCCCCTACGAGATGAGGCAGCTCCTGCTCGACCTGCCCGGCCCGATCCCCGGAGGCGGCGTTCCCCACCAGGGCGGGATGGTGCGGACCCAGAACGGCGACTGGTACTACAGGGCCTTCGTCGACGCCTACCCCGGCGGGCGGATGCCCGCCCTCGCCCCGGTCACCTGGAGCGCCGACGGCTGGCCCGCCGTCCAACTCGTGGACGGCGCCTGGGGAACCTCCTACCCCGTGCCGAACCTGCCGGCCCCGCCCCGCCCGATCACACCCCTGACCGGCCCCTTCACCGACACCTTCACCGGCCCGGCCCTCGCACCGCGGTGGGAGTGGAACCACAACCCGGACAACGGCAGATGGTCCGCCGGGAACGGGCTGCGGCTGCGGACCGCGACGGTCACCGACGACCTCTACGCGGCCCGCAACACCCTCACCCACCGGATCCAGGGCCCGTCCTCCACCGCCACCATCGTGCTCGACCACCGAGGGATGCGGGAGGCCACCATCGTGCTCGACCACCAAGGGATGCGGGACGGCGACCGGGCCGGCCTCGCCCTGCTGCGGGACTCCTCGGCCTGGATCGGCATCACCCATGACGGCACCACGAAACGCCTGGTCGGTCAGCGACCTCACCATGGACGACAACTGGAACACCACCAGCACCGGCCGCCAGGTCGCGAGCACCGATATCCGCGGCAACCGCGTCTGGCTGCGCGCCACCGCCGACATCCGCCCCGGCACGGGCCGGGAGGGCCACTTCTCCTACAGCACCGACGGCACAACCTTCACCCCGCTCGGCACCGCCCTCGCGCTGAAGAACGACTGGCAGTTCTTCATGGGCTATCGGTTCGCCCTGTTCCACCACGCCACCCGCGCCCTCGGCGGCTCGGTGACTGTCCGGCGGTTCGACCTGACGACGCCGTGACCACGCCTCGGACCGCCTTCCCCACCACCCCCTCCGTCCTCGCTCCCGTCCTCGCTCCCGTCCCCGTCCCCGTCCCCGTCCCCGATCCCCGATCAAGGAACAGGTGAACGATGTCGCGCTCACTCAGCAGACGGCACCTTCTGCAAACCGCCGGAGCCACGGTCGCCGCGTCCGCGGCCGGCCCCCTCGCCGGCGCCCTTCCGGCTCAGGCGGCCGCCCCCGCCGTTCGGGCGGAGGTCGGGGTCTCCGCGTACGCCTTCGCCTTCGGCCAGGTCCGGCTGACCGCGAGCCGGTGGCTGGACAACCAGAACCGTACGGCCGCCTACCTGCGGTTCGTGAACGTGGACCGACTGCTGTACACCTTCCGCGCCAACCACCGGCTCTCCACCGCGGGCGCCGCCCCGAACGGCGGCTGGGACGCTCCCGATTTCCCCTTCCGCAGCCATGTCCAGGGTCATTTCCTCACCGCCTGGGCGCAGCTCCACGCCGTCACCGGGGACACGACCGCCCGCGACAAGGCCCTGTACATGGTGGCGGAGCTGGCCAAGTGCCAGGCCAACAACAGCGCCGCCGGGTTCACCGCCGGTTACCTCTGCGGCTACCCCGAGTCGGACTTCACCGCTCTCGAACAGGGCACCCTCAGCAACGGCAACGTGCCGTACTACACCGTCCACAAGACCCTCGCGGGACTGCTGGACGTATGGCGGCTCCTCGGCAGTACGCAGGCGCGGGACGTCTGCCTCGCCCTGGCGGGCTGGGTCGACACCCGCACCGGCCGGCTCACCGCCGCGCAGACGCAGACGATGCTGGGCGTGGAGTTCGGCGGCATGAACGACGTGCTGTGCGACCTCTACCAGCAGACCGGCGACACCCGTTGGCTCACCGCCGCGCGGCGCTTCGACCACGCCGCCGTCTTCGACCCGCTGGCCGCCGGCGAGGACCGGCTCAACGGGCTGCACGCCAACACCCAGGTCCCCAAGTGGATCGGCGCGCTGCGCGAGTACAAGGCCACCGGCACCACCCGCTACCGGGACATCGCCACCAACGCGTGGAACACGACCGTCGGCACCCACACCTACGCCATCGGCGGCAACAGCCAGGCCGAGCACTTCCGCGCGCCGAACGCGATCGCCTCCTACCTGCGCCAGGACACCTGCGAGAGCTGCAACACGTACAACATGCTCAAGCTCACCCGGGACCTGTTCACCGTCACCCCCGACCGGGCCGAACTCTTCGACTTCTACGAGCGTGCGTGGCTGAACCACATGATCGGCCAGCAGAACCCGGCGGACGCCCACGGCCACGTCACCTACTTCACCCCGCTCAACCCGGGCGGACGGCGCGGGGTGGGCCCGGCCTGGGGCGGCGGCACCTGGAGCACCGACTACGACAGCTTCTGGTGCTGCCAGGGCACCGGCCTGGAGACCCACACCCGGCTGATGGACTCGATCTACTTCCACAACGGCACCACACTCACCGTGAACCTGTTCGTGCCGTCGGTGCTCACTTGGTCCCAGCGCGGTATCACCCTCACCCAGACCACCTCTTTCCCCACCAGTGACACGACCACGCTGACGGTCACCGGCAACGCCGCCGGAACATGGGCGATGCGCATCCGCATCCCCGGCTGGACCACCGCGGCCACGGTCAGCGTCAACGGCGTGGCGCAGAACATCGCCACGACCCCCGGCACCTATGCCACCCTCACCCGTACCTGGAGATCCGGCGACACCGTCACCGTCCGCCTGCCCATGCGGATCGTCCTGCGGCCCACCCCAGACAACGCCGGCACCGAGGCGGTCACCTACGGCCCGGTCGTGCTGGCCGGCGACTACGGCGACCGCGCCCTGAGCACGCTCCCGCTGCTCGACACCGCCACCGTCGCGCGCACCGGCAGCAACTCCCTGGCCTTCACCGCGACCGCGAACGGCTCCACCGTCAGCCTCGGCCCCTTCCACGACGCGCACGGCTTCAACTACACCGTCTACTGGAACACCAGCGGCGTCGCCCCCGCGTACGTGCACCTCGTCAACGCCGCCAGCGGCCTGCTGTTGGGCATCCAGGACATGTCCACCGCCGACGGCGGACTCGTCCTCCAGTGGACCGACAACGGCACCGCCGACCACGACTGGGAGCTGATCGACGACGGAGACGCGGTCCGCGTCCGCAACCTCAACAGCGGCAAGGTCCTCGGCGTCCGGGACATGTCCACCGCCGACGACGCGAGCGTCCTGCAGTGGTCGGACAACGGCACCCAGGACCACCTGTGGACCCTCCTCGACCAGGGCGACGGCACCTACAAGATCCGCAACGTCAACAGCGGCAAACTGCTCGGCATCTCGGGCGGCTCGACCGCCGTCGGCGCCTTCGCCGTCCAGACACCCGACGACGGCACCGCCGACAACAGGTGGCGCATCGCGAACGCCTGACAGGTCACCTCGGCATCGCATACGCCGGACAGCAGGCAGGCAGGGCGGGCCCAGCGGAGCGGTGAGGCACCGGACCCGCTACCTGGCGTTCTGCCAGGCCGCCCAAGCGGGAGCGTCCAATAGACGGCGGGTCCGATGATCAAGGAGACGGCTGAAATGAGCGAGACCATCAGCGAGCACGAGTCGGTGGAGGAACGGCCCCTTTGCTCCCCCGCCGCGCGGCGCAGGCGTTCGTACAGTTCACGCACCCGCCAGCCCGGAGCGATCGAACCGAACATGGATACGTAGCAGTCACACCCAGGAATGGCCGTGGTGGACGCGAGCACAGCAGAGATGGTCAACTCGTCGGACAACGGGTCTCCTTGCTCGTGACCGGCCTCAACAACCACGTCACTACCAAGAGGCCCGTTTCTTCATGTCCACGACCACATGGGCATCCCTGTCCGAAAGATCACCGCACCGCAGACTCCGAACGAGATCCGGTTCGCCACAGCGCACTCAGTCTGCGTCATGAGCTTGTACGCGGACACACGGTGATCAGGCCCGATCGGGTCGGTGTCGTCAGGTTTTCGTGGTGGCCGCCTCGGGGGTCGCCTCGGTGGTTCTGGCGCCAAGGACCACGGCGAGCATCACCGGGATGATCCCGGCGAAGGTCCACGACAGGTCGAACGCGTGGGCAAGCCAGCCGACCAGCGCCGGTCCCGTCAGGACCCCCGCGTAGGTGAAGGTGGTGACCCGGGAGACGGACATGGCGGCGCCCGGTCCCTGGCCGCCTGCGTGGCCAGCCGCGCTGAAGATCAGCGGGACCAGCACCGAGGTACCGATACCCATGACCGCGAAGCCCACCGTGGAGACGGACTGCGAAGGCCCGACGACCACGACGACCAGGCCCAGCACGGTGATCGAACCATTGAGCCGAAAGAGCCTTCGGCTGCCCACCCGCTCCGTCAGCCGGTCACCGACCAGCCGGCCGACCGCTTGGCACAGGGTGAAGGCGGTATAGCCGAGAGCTGCCGCGCTGAACGATGCGCCCCGGCTGTCGTGCAGGAACACCCCGCTCCAACTGGTCACTGCGGCCTCGCAGATCATCAGCGCCAGGCCCATCGCGCCGAGAACCAGGATCCGCCAAGTCCAGCCGCCGCGTCCTCGGGCTTCGGGTCGCTTCGGTCCGGCCGCAGCCCCGCCCTCGCGGTCCGCCGCCGCGGGCAGCAGCCACGCCGAAGCGGCCAGGCCAACGGGCAGCAGCACACCGCCGACCCACAGCAGGTGCCCAGCGGGGGTCACCCCGGCCCGCAGCACCGCCGAGCCGATCAGCGAGCCGAGGACGGCGCTGACGCTCCAGGCCGCATGGCAGCTGTTCATGATCGGCCGCTGCCGGAGGCGTTCAACCACCACCGCGTGGCCGTTCATGGCCACGTCGAGGGTGCCGTGCACGGTGCCCATCACGACCAGAGCGAGGGACAGGCGTACGGCGTCGTGGGCGAGTCCGACCCCGCACAGCGCCAGGGGCAGCAGCCCCAGAGTGCACCGGATCAGGCGCACGCTGCCGAACCGGGCTACGAGCCGCCCGACGAACTGCATGGTGAACAGGGCCGACACCCCGAAGAGCGTCAGGACGAAGCCGAGTTGGGACGACGTGAGCCCCAGGTCTGCCTTCAGCGACGGGATCCGGACGATGTAGCTGGCCAACAACAGCCCGTTGATGAAGAACACCGCGGTGATTGCCCAGCGGGCGCGCACCGCCGCGCCGAGATCCAGGGTGCCGCCCGGTTCCTGTCCGCAGTGGGGCGCGGCGCCTTCCGACCGGGCTGCGACATGGCTGCTCTGTTTCGACATGCTGATTTCCTTGGTGAGGTGAGGTGAGGTGAGGTGAGGAGGCGTGGGGCGGCGAGTTCGCGCCGTGGGCCTACGGCTCGTACCTGTCGTGATGCCGAAGCCACTTGCCCTTCTCACCGGGCGACGGCCGCCCCTGCGGGGTGAGATCGAGGTAGTTGTCGGTCCCGATCAACAGGTCGGTGTCGTCCCCCCACGCCGAGTAGGTGTGGTACACGACGTCCGCGCGCCGGACGAAGACGCTGAGCCCGGACTGCTCGCCCCGGGTCCGCCACTCCTCGCCGCCACGCAGCAGGGCCTCTTTGTCCTGGAAGCCGTACTCGACCGGGGCGACCGCCTCGTCCTGGGTAACGTGGAAGTCGTAGTTGAAGTCGCTGCCGTACGCGGAGTACCAGGGCACGGTCCAGGCCATGCGGGAGCGGAACGCCTCGATCTTCGCGATCGGCGTCCGGGAGACGAGCACGAGCGTCGTGTCACGCGCGTGCAGGTGCGAGCGGTCGCCGACGCTGTCGACCAGGTATGAGCAGAACTTGCAGCCGGCGTCCCAGACCGGGTCGAACATGAAGTGGTAGACGATCAGTTGGCCGCGTCCCTCGAACAGTTCGGGCAGCCGGACCTTGCCATCGGGCCCTTCGAGGACGTATTCCTTGTCGACCTCCACCATCGGCAGCGCCCTGCGTGCCGCGCTGACCTCCGCCAGCACGCGTGTGGCCTCCTCCTCCCGGGCGAGCAGCACCCGTCGGGCCGTGCGCCAGACGTCCCTCGTGACCACCGGCGGTTCACTCATCGTTCTCCTCCTCGTTCAGGTGCCTCGATCGAGGCCTCTGGGAGAAGGTCGGAGCCGATCCCCGGGAGGCGACACCCTGAGATCGGAAACCTTGTTAAGTTCCTGACGACCACTGCCCGCCGGGGAAGCGAGGAGACGATGAAGTATCTGCTGATGGTCTGCGCCGACGAAGCGCTCCGGATGACTCCCGAGGAGGACGCCGCACATCTGGAGGCGGTCGGCGCCTGGGTCCGTGAGATGGAGGACCGGGGCGTACGCGTCATCGGCGACCGTCTCCGTCCGGTCGCCGACGCCGTCTCGGTGCGGGTGCGTCAGGACGAACTGCTGGTGTCCGACGGACCGTTCGCGGAGACCAAGGAGCAGATGGCCGGCTTCGACGTGCTTGAGTGCGCCGACCTGGATGAGGCCGTCGAGATCGCCGCACGACACCCCGGCGCCGCGCACGGGACCGTCGAACTGCGCCCGCTCTGGCAGACCTGACCGGCTCCGGATCAGGCCGTGGTCCCGCACTGCCCCGGGCGGGACACGGGCCGGCCCCCGGCGTCGTCCACCTCAAGGACCGCCGCCCGCGCCTCCAGGTACCGCCGCTCCGACGGGCTGTTCGTACGGGCCGCCGCCTATTGGTAGAAGGACCGCGCGGCCCCGTGCTCCCCGGCCATCTCCAGCATGTGGGCGCGCACCGCCGCCAGCCGGTGCTGCCCCGCGAGCCTGCCGTCGCTCTCCAGGTTCCGGAGCAGATCGAGCGCGGGCCCCGGCCCGTGGACCATGGCGACTGCCACCGCGCGGTTGAGGCGCACCACTGGACTGTCCAAGACACGCAGCAGCATGTCGTACAGGCCGAGAATCTGCGGCCAGTCCGTTTTCTCGGCCCGCGCCGCCTCCGCGTGTACCGCAGCGATCGCGGCCTGGAGCTGGTAGGGCCCGGCGGAGCCGGTGGGCAGGGTGGCGGTGATCAACTCGATGCCTTCCCGGATGGCATCCCGGTCCCAGCTGCCGCGGTCCTGTTCATCGAGCGGAACCGGGGCTCCGTCGGGGGCGGTCCGTGCGTCCCGGCGGGCTTCGGTGAGGAGCATCAGCGCCAGAAGGCCCGCGACCTCGTTCTCCCACGGGCGCAGGCGCCGCACCTCGCGGGTGAGCCGGATCGCCTCACGGGTGAGGTCTCCGCGCTGCAGTTCGGGGCCGGAGTCGGTGGCGTACCCCTCGTTGTAGATCAGGTACAGGACGTGCAGGACCACGCGCAGCCGCGCCGCCCGCTCCGCCTCTGGCGGCAGCCGGAACGGCACCCCGTCGGTCCTGATGCGCTGCTTGGCCCGTGTGATCCGTTGCTTCATCGACGTTTCGGAGGTGAGGAACGCGCGGGCGATCTCCGCCGTGGTCAGCCCGCCCACCGCGCGCAGCGTCAGCGCCGCCTGGGAGACAGGAGAAAGCAAGGGGTGACAGCACAGGAACAACAAGGTCAGTGTGTCGTCCCGCTCGGGCGTCCGTTCCTGGTCGCTGTCCGGGCCCGGGAGCTGGTGGCGGTCGGTCGGCTCCCGCGCGAACGCAGCCAACTCACGTTTTCTGCGGGCCGATTCACTGCGGCGCTGATCGAATAGCCGGCGCCCGGCCACGGTGAGCAGCCAGCCCTGGGGGCGGTCCGGAACGCCCTTCTTCGGCCACTGGACGGCCGCCGCGAGCAACGCCTCCTGCACGGCGTCCTCACAGGTGTCGAAGTCGCCGTACCGGTGCACGAGCGTACCGAGCACCCGCGGCGTCAGCCCGCGCAGCAGTCCGTCGATCTCGTGAGCCGTCGTCATGCCCATATGATGCACCCGACTGACGGCGGAAACGGCATGTTCCACCTTTCGGAGCGCACGTCACGACGGGTGCCTGTGACCCCGACACCAGCGTGTTCGGCAACGGGTGCGCGACGTCCCTTGGCCGCGCGACAGCCCGGTCGGCCCCGGTTCCTCGGCAGCCCAGCCACGCGCATGACACCGAGCGAAGCGAGCGGACCTTGGCGAGAGTACTGCTCGGCTGCTCACTCCGTGGCCTCGTGCTCCCGTAGTCCGAGCCACATTAGGGCCCGGGGCAGCGAGAGTTGAGTGAAGCGGGCACCCGTCGCGTCACGTAACGCGTTGGCGAAGGCGACCGGGTCGAACGAACTTCCGCTTCATCGACTTGGCGCCGAGCGGCCCGGTAGTGCCGGCCGTGTCCGTGCAGGGACCTCGGTGCGCGGGATGGCGGCGTATCGGGCAAGCCGGTAGCGGCGGAAGGCTGCTGTATCGACGTTGCCGTTCTCGTCGATGCGTACGTTCTCGAAGACGGTGGCGCCTGCGCGGCTCCCCTCGACCTGTCCACGGAACTGAATGGGGTTCATGAGCTGCCCCGCCTCGGCGGCGTGCACGCTGCGCAGGATCGGGATACGGCACAGCCGCCGACCGGTTGGTGCAGGGATACGATCACGACGGGATCATCGCGAGGCGGCCCTTCACTTCCGGGTCCACGATGCAGTCGCACTACATGAGTATCGCCTTCCGTGTGATGATCCCTGGCTGACGGAAGAGGGCGGGCGAGTGGACGACCGACGGACGGCCTGGCGGCGGACAGCCGTGCCCATCGCCGTGGGCCTCCTGTTGTCCGGCTGCTATGTCTCCACGGAGTACGGCAAGTATCCGGACGGCAAGTTCGTCCAGAAGACATCACTGGTACGAGAGTGGACCGCCCAGGACGGTGGACTGGTTCTGAGCGACGACGATTCCTTCACTGCGACGGGACTTGTCCTGGAGTACTTCCACTGCTCCGCAGATGGTCTTCGCGAGAAGTCGGGTCGCGGCACATGGAGCATGTCCAAGGGACGCGAGTCGACCTCCGTACTGATCGACTTCGACGACGGTTGCTCCGCCACTCTCTGGACAGGCGAATCCGCAGGGGAGACAGTCCTGTGGGCCCCACAGGCAGAAGACGACACGCTGATCCTTACTTGAAGACACGAGCCTGTGCGACATGCTGCTCCTTGATCGCGAGGAGCGAGCGGCCAGCGCGGGCCGGTGAGGCTGCCCGCGCAGCCGGACACGCTGTTCCGTACCACGAGGGCCCGTACCCCCGGCGCGGGGAGTACGTGCCCTCGCACGGATCCGCCGTCCGGAAGTACCTCGGCGCGGCGGGTGGCACCAGGTTCTGCACATCTCGCTCGTCTTCCTGGAACGGGGCGCCGACCGCCGGGCCACCGCCGACCCCACCGAGTTCGAGCAGTACCAGTCGAGCCGGTCGACGCACACGAGGACCGTCGTCGCGGGCGGCAAGCTCTCCGCCGGGGCCGGCCTCGCGGCCAGTACCGGCGCGAGTTCGTGGAGGGCGACTCCGCTGCCGGCGAGGAACACCTCGCCCGGCGCGGACCGTTGGTGGTCAACCCCGGCAGCCAGGAGGAGCACGCCTCCACCCGGGAGAACGAGGTGCTCCGGGCCGACGCGACCGTCGGCGGCAGCCTCTCCGCCAGCCGGGGCACGAGAAACGTCGACGCCGTCGGCGACATCCACACCACCCGCGTCACCTTGACCGACTCGGTCGAGGACGCCGACGGCGAGACAGTACGAGTACGAGTACCCATGCGGCGGCGCAGGGGCAGCCGCCGTCCGCCGCAGACACCTACCGGTCGGGATTCGACCCCGTCGGCATCACGTTCCGCGGTGCCGACACCACACTCGACGACGCCGCCCGGGAGACCCCGCTGAACGCCGCGTGGCCGCTGGCGTACGCGCTGGCCAACTGGCGTGGCCAAGGCGCCGACGTGATGCCCGTGGTCGAGGTGCGGATGACCGGGGACCCGGCGACGGCCACCGTACGCGGATCCGCCGTCGTGCAGTACCTGAGGGACACCGTCACGGATGCCCTGCACCAGCTGAGGGTCCTCCCGACGCGGGTGAACTTCAAGGTGTGGCCCCCGCACCGGACCGGCGTCCAGGGCCGGGGTGTGTCCGGCGCGGTGGTGCGCCTCGACGAGTCCACCGCCCGGCAGGCCGCGCTGGCCGACCCGCGCGGCATGGAGGCACGCCGCATGACCTAGCCGATGCGGATGCCGGACGACCCGGCCGCGGCACGGGGGCAGTTGCTCGGCCTCGCGCACACCGACCGGCTCGCCCCCATCGCGGGGCCGGCCCCGGAACAGCGGCGCTGGGTCGCCGCCGACCCGGTGACCGTCGACGCGTTCCAGGCCACGCTGGACCCGCCCGAGTCCGTGGAGGTCACCGCCGTCCTGACGGTGGACGTCCCGGCCACCGCCGAGGCGCCGCTGGCCACGGCGTACGAGATGGCACAGGGCGCCGCCCGGATGCTGCACAACCCCTCCGTCACAGCGGAGCTGCTGCGACGCGGCACCCGCCTGGTGGTGATACCGCGGATCGACCGCGACGCCGCGCGGGACCACTCTCCGCCGCGGTGGGGCACGGGCACGCTGGACCACGGCTCCGCGTCCGACGGGCATCCTCTGGTGGTGATGCTCAACGAGGATCTGGTCGTCGGCGGCCGGACCCGGGACGGCGAGGTGGCGTTCGACGACGGCTTCGGGACCACCGTCCACGAGATGGCTCACCTCGTCCACTCCGTGCTCGGGCCCCGGCAGCGGGCACTGGTCACCGCCGCGTTCGACAAGGCACTCAAGGCGGACCGCCGCCGGATGAACCCTTACGCGCCGGCGTGGCAGCTGCCGTCCCGCTGACCCAACGGCCCCCGCTACGCCGTCACCGGCCCCGGCCGGACGGCGGGGGAGCACAACTGCTCCGCCGAGAACGAGTACGAGTTCTTCGCCACCCTCGTCAGCTCCTGGATGGGCGCGAACGTGGGCCAGGACCCGTTCACCGGCCTGCGCCTCAGCAACGGCAACCGGTGGGTGCCAAGCACTACCCCCGCCTCGTGAGCCTGCTGACCGACCTGTTCGGCCCCGGCCACCACGGCAGCCACGAGTTCACCGCCTACCCGGTGAACACGGTCGAGTTGCAGTGCGAGCACCTGCGCGACTTCACCGCCCGGTTGGAGACGGCCGACACCTGGCACCTGGCGCTGACCGAGCATGTGGACCCCCGGGACGCCGACGGACGGCGCCGGGTCCGGGCCGCCTGGGAGGCGTACGACTCGGCCCAGCAGCGGCTGGCGGCGGCCCGGTCGGTCCTGGACGCCTTCAACCGGAGGGCGTCCGGGTCCGCCGCGGCGCTTCCCCCGGAATGGCTGCGCGCCGCGGCGGCCCTGGGCGAGGCCCCCGACCGGGTCGATCAGCCCGAGCAGACCCTGCGATCCCTCAACCTGGACCCCGTCCGACTGGGTGAGGAGTACGACGACCTGGTCCGTGTCTCGGCCCGGTACGGTGCCGCCGAGTGGCGCCCGTCCGGGCCGCTGGGAGACCGGGCGGTGTTCGAGGCCACCGCCGGCGAGGCGCGGCGGGAGCGGACGCCCGATGCCGCCGTGCGGCGCTGGCAGGCCGCGCAGACCGGCCTGGCGGCGGCCCGCGAGGTGATGGACGCGCTGACCGCCGCGCCCGCCGACGCCGCGCAGCGGCAGGGCTGGGGCGCGGCGGCGCAGACCTGGTCCGACGCCCTGGACGCCGTCGACGCCGCGGCGGCCGAACTGCGCGCCCTGGGCACCGGTCCCGACGACCTCGTACCGGAGACCGCCCCGCACGGCACGGAACCCGCCGCTCCCCCGCCGGGCCCACCGCAGAAGAGTCCACCGCGGAAGAGTCCACCGCGGAGGACTCCGTCACGGAGGAGACCCCAGCCCCGGCCTCACCCGCCGCCCCCCGCCGCGCCCGCCGCCCCCCGCCGCGCCCCGCCGCGCCTCGGCGCGCATGTCCATGGCCGACGCCCTGCGCGCCCGGCTACGGGCCGTCGCCGGTCTCGACCCCGGAGCCGAGGACACACCGGAATCCGGCACCGCGCGCGCCGACGCCGGGTCGACCGTGAAGGCGTGGGGCCGCTGGCAGCAGGCCCGGATCTCCCTGGACCGGGCGCTGACCGCGCTCCGCGCGCTGGAGCAGACCGCCGGCGCCCGGCCCGCGGCCGCCCTCGAAGCCGCCGACCTGGCCGTGCCCAGAGCGGGCTGGGAGGTCGACTCCGCCGCCTGGGACCTTCAGGGACGGGGCTTCGACCGCCACCGCCTGGCCGAGGAACTCGCCGCTCTCCTCCGCGACGACCGGCACAGCCCGTAGGCCGCGCCCCCGACGAACGCCGACGACGCCCGCGTCGAGGCGTACGAGCAGCTCGGTGCGCGCTGCATCGGCAGCCGACGCTCCGCGAAGCGACCGGACGCGTCGGTGTCGCTTCATGTGCGAGGGGCGCCGCGCATCCATGTGCGTGCCACCTACCCCCTGGAGGACGTTGGCGCGGCCCACCGCGACGTCGAGTCGGGCCACGGCAGGGGAAAGGTCGTCCTGTCGGTCGGCCGACCGTCCTCCCGTCCGGCATCCATCACATATCGGGATACCTCACTTGGACCGTCCGCCCGACCGCGCTTCCACCGACCACATCCGCCCGGGGCGGACCGCTCCCCCGCCACGTCATGAGCGGGGCTGCGACGCCGCTCTCCGGGGAGGCGGCGGACACGTCGGCGGCCGGCCCGCCGGACGGCGGGCCGGCGGAGCCGGAGGGGTCCGGTCGGGCGGGCACGCTCGTCGCGCTGCTGCTCACCTCCACCCCGGGGGTCATGGCCGGTACGGTGATCTCTCCTGTGGTGGAGGTGATCCGGGGCAGGCCGGGTCAACGACACCGCGGCAGGCCGCGTGGTGACCGCCCGTACGCTGGCCGCGGCCGTCGTCAGCCCACTGGCCGGACGGCTGATCGACCTGCGGGGTGTGCGGTCCCCGCTGCCGTGCGCGGCGGCCGGTTGCCCCCGGACGGGAAAGGGCGGCGTCCCGTCATCGGGCCCGGTCCGTCACGTGCCGCCGTTCGGCCGTGCGCCCCGGGTCGTCAGGGAGGAGATCAGGAAGGACGCGGCGGACGTCCCGGCCAGGCTCCCCACCGTGACCAGCCCCACGCCGACCATGAAGAGGCCGCTGGCGTCGTCCGACCAGTCGCAGAAGGCGGCGATCGCCAGCCCGGCCGTGGTGCCGAGCACGGCGCCCACGAGGTGGTGCCGGGACGCCGCCCAGTAGACCGGCGCCAGCAGGGTCAGCACCAGCCCGATCACCTGCCACGCCTCGTACGGCCCGGTCGTCGTGCCGTCGGGCCGCACGTCACGGTGCTGGTCCCAGCCCAGCCAGGCGGCCCACGCCGCAGCTGCCATCACGGCCGCCACGACGAGGGGCGACGACCGGCGAACGAGATTCAACAGTTTTTGAGGCATGACCCCAGCGTTTCCGCCCCGGCCCCCACCGACCAGCGGACGGGTACTCAGCTCGGCCTGAGTAGGCGACGGCGACCGGAGCTCTGGCGTGACCGGGGCGTTTGACGATGCGGCGGTACCGGGCGCCGAGGAAGGTATCGGTGCGGGAGGCTGCGTTCGCGGTCTCGCCGAGTCCTCCCTTGAGCCAGGGGTTGCCCTGCCCGGCCGGGCCAGCCGTGTTCTTCGCGCCGGACTGGGCCGTCCGCGGACACGACTCGCGAGCGACGCCTTCTTCGGCCATGTCCTCACCCGGAGGCACACCGATCGGCGCTGCGCAGTCGCCGGCCATGATCACGTCGCCGGGCGTCGGGGTGCACCGCCCGCGGGGTCCGGGCGCGCGGTGCACTGTACGAAGGCGCCGGGGTCCGCACCACCCCGGCCGTGGTGGGCTGCGGCCACGGCCTCAGGGCGTGGGCGACGGCGTTCCCGCCCTGCCCGAGTGCCTTCACGCGGACCAGTCTCCTGGCGGGCAACGGCCCCGGTCTGTACGCCGCGACGAAGAGTGCGGGACGATCCGGGCCAGAAAGCGAAAGGCCGCGGGGTGGGATGCGGGGCTGAAGTCTCCCGCGCCGGGAGGACCGGCCGGAGAGGCACGTCACCCGGTGGGTGTGTCCGCTGCGGCCACCGCACCGACACCGGGCGGCCTCGTCCTGTCATCCCTCTGACGTTCCCTCCACGTCGTCAGAGAGAGGGAACGGCCGGTCGACGCCGGCAGTCGCCCGCCGGGGACCGGCCGCCATAGCGCGCCGCGCGCCGGCGGCTGTGCCGGTCAGCGGAATCTCGCACGGCGGCGTGCGGAGTGTGTAGCTTCACACATGGGGGTCTTCCGGCGGCACCGCGCCGGAGCGGCCGATCGGAGGCTGTGGTGGACGTGGTGAGTGCACCGGTGGTCTTCAAGACGACAGAACCGGATACGGCCCGCGAGTTCATCGAGCAGGTCTACCATCAGGCACCGCATCTGCGGATGGTCGGCCCCGGCAGCCGGGGTCCGATCGTCTCGCTCGAACAGGTCACGGCCGGATCGCTGGTCTCCACCCGGGTCGGCCTGGAACCTGAGTTGTCCGTCCAGGTGGACCCCGCCGACGCGTTGACCGTCGAGGTGTTCGACGCGGGCACCGTGGAGTTCTACGCCCGCGGCGACACGACGCGGTACAGGGCCGGTGATGTGGCCGCGGTCACCGGTCCCGGACTCGCCTTCCGCAGCGTCAGCGAGAACGTGCGCGGCCACACCCTCTCCCTGCCCGCACCCGTCCTGGCCCAGGCCGCCGCACTCCCGCCCGAGCGGGCCGGCCCGCCCTGGCAGGTCCTCAGCCCCACCCCTGTCGACGCGCACACGGCACAGCTGTGGCGCGGTGTCAGCTCCTACGTAGTCTCCGTCCTGCACAGCCCCGCCACGGCGGCGAGCACGCTGCTGGTCGCCAACGCCACCCGGCTCCTCGCCCACACCGCCCTCGCCGTCTTCGCCACCACCCTCACCAGCGACCCCGCCCCTGTGCGGGTGGACGGTGCCGACGCGACCCCGGAGACGGTCCGCCGCGCGGTGGCGTTCATCGAAGCGCACGCCGACCAGGACATCGGCCTGACACAGATCGCGGCAGCGGCCAGCGTCACACCACGCGCCATCCAGTACGCCTTCCGCCGCCACCTGGACACCACCCCGCTCGCCCACCTGCGCCGCGTGCGCCTGGCCGCCGCCCACCACGACCTCCTCGCGGCCGACCCGCGCACCTCCACCGTCACCCGGATCGCCGCACGCTGGGGCTTCGCCCACCCCGGCCGTTTCGCCGCCCTCTACCGCGACGCCTACCACACCCCGCCCTCCACCACCCTGAACCCGCGCTGGTACAAGTGAGGTACAGCCAACGGGACGCGGCCGGTCGCGTCATGCAAGACGCTGCCGGGGGCGCACGGCCACTGCCGTTCTGGCCGGCCTCCGGCATCAGACCCCTGCCGGGACGAAGTCCGGCTGCTCCACCATGCCGGCCGAGCCCACGGTGCCGTTGCGGCTCCCGGAAACCGTGGCCGGGACGGCGCGACTGGCCGATGCGACCGCACTCGACGGCGAACCCTTCCGGTGCGGATGCCGCGGGACACCCCTCCCGCTGACGGCCGCGGAACCCTCCGGCGAAGCGCCGGCACGCACCACCAGACGCACGCGGTCCCCGCACCACTGCCAGCCAAGAAGAATTACCTGGCACGCACCTTTCCGGCCAGGATCTGAAATCCGGCGGGGGACGCCCGGCACTGAGGGTTGCCCTTCCTGATCGATTGGCGGGTTCAAGGGCGACGACGGCTCGGACTATGGCGGTGATACGGGTGGTGCCGCAGCGGAACTGTCGCAGGAGCCGCCAGTTCTTGAGGGTGGCCATGGCGCGTTCGCCGAGGCTGCGGATCTTGGCGTGGTCCCGGGTGTGGCGTCGGCACCAGCAGCGCGGGTTCCTGCCCCGGAACGGGACGCGTATGGCGGGGCTCGCACCCTGGTACGCCTTGTCCGCCAGGCGCTTTCTCCACGCCCGTCGCCGGGGGCGCCGGTCCAGCCACCCGTCAGGTCGGAAGAGGCCCAGTGGTTCCTCACTCTCGGATGCGCACTCATCTGCTGGCGACGCCTGATGCGATCGCGTGGGAGCGCCGGCCGAGACGACGTGCCGGACTTCCGGACGTCGAAGTCGCCGAGATGCGTAGGGCCGTGATGGCGGCGAGAAGCCTGACGTGTCGCGCCGGTCGTGCGGATCAGTGGGTGAAGGCGACAGATTCAGCGAGATCCTTCTGAGTCTCGAGCGCGGTGAGACGTTCGGTGAGTGCCGCGTGGATTGCGCTGTAGGTGTCGGATCCGAGAGTCAGGCGCAGTGGCGGGCGCGGGCGGCGGGTGGTGTCGTAAATGGCAGCGGCGAGCTTGGCCGGGTCGCCGGTGAAGACGCTCTCATCTGCGGTCTCCAGGTAGTGCCGGGTCCGGCCGACGGCATTGTCGCGGTAGACGGCCGTTTCGGTGGTGTAACGCAAGGCCGAAGCGAAACCGGTGCGGGTGGCGCCGGGCTCGACCAGCGTGAGGTGAATGTTGAAGTCGGAGACCTCGCGGCTGACGCTCTCGGTGAAGCCCTCCAGCCCCCACTTGCCCGCGTGATAGCAGCTGTGAGTGGGGATGCCGACCTGACCGCCCACGCTGGAGATCTGGATGATCCGGCCACCGCCCTGCTCACGCATCGGCTGCAGGAAGGCACGGGTGATCACCATCGGCGCGAGCAGGAGGACCTCGATCTGGTCGCGCATCTGCTCGACGGTCATCTCCTCGGCGGCGCCCACAACCGCGTATCCGGCATTGTTGACCACGATGTCCACCGGCCCGGACCGGGAAGTCCTGCCGACCACCTCGTCCACGTCGGCCGGCCGCGTGAGGTCGAGAATCTCGACAGTCAGCCGGTCGCCGTACGTCTCGCGCAGGTCTGACAGAGCTGCCGGGCGGCGGACCGTCGCCGTAACACGGTCGCCGTTCCGGAGGGCGTGCTCGGTGAGATGGCGGCCCAGCCCCCCGGAGGCTCCGGTGACGAACCAGTGACGTGAGGTCTTGTCGGAGGGAGTGGGCACGGGGGCTCCTGAAGTAGGGTGCTACCGGAATCCGTTCCGTTTAGAGTTAAGCGGAACGGATTCCGGAAAGCAACTGGAAACCGACACCCAAGGAACCCGCATGCCCGCCACGCCCCGCCGCACCAGGAGTGACGCGCTGCAGAACCGAGAGCGCCTGCTGGAGGTCGCCGCGCAGGCCTTCGCCGAGCAGGGGCTGGACACCGCGCCTGCCGCCATCGCCAAGCAGGCGGGCGTCGGTGTCGGCACGCTCTACCGGCACTTCCCGACTCGGGAAGTCCTCATCGACGCCGCTTACCGGCGCCAACTCACCCAGGTATGTACCGAGGTGAAGGAACTGCTCGCACAGCACCCGGCCGCCGAGGCCACACGCATGTGGATGGAACACTTCATCCGCTACGCCACGGCGAAGAGCGGGATGTCCGAAGCCCTCAACGCGGTCATCGCCTCCGGTATCGATCCATACTCCGACAGCCGCGCACTCCTCACCGACGCTGTCGCCGCCCTTCTCGCGGCCGGCGCTCGAGACGGAAGCCTGCGAACGGACGTCGTCCCGGACGATGTCCTGCTCCTCATGGGTGGCATCGCCTATTCCGTGCAGCACGGAACCAAAGAGCAAGCTCGTCCGCTCGTCGACCTCTTCATGGACGCGCTGACCAAGGACTCGACCGCGAACTGAACCCGACCTCCCCGACCGGCACGCCAACCCGAGCGCGGCCACGGTCGATTAGTCGAGTGGCTCTGTCGGCACTCACGAGGTTCCGGACACATGCCGCGCACCGACTTTCGAGCGCATTCCGTCGAAAGTTCTTAGCGGTCGATCGGGGCAATGCCGTCCAGGCCGGTCTCGGAGAGGATCTGTCGGACCGTGTCGTCCAGGGTGCTGGCGGCGCCGATGACGGTCTCCAGACCGCTGGGGAGCAGGTCCCTCTCTCGGTACCAGTCGCGCAGGTGGCCCTCGTTGACGTGCGCGAGGTACTCGGCATCTGGTTTCGTCGCGTGGCGGAGCACCGTCTCTGCGAAGGGCACGTGGAGGTAGTAGCACCGTGTGACGCCCCGGTGGGCGCGGACCAGGTCCTGGAGCATCGTGGCGTAGCGGTCGGCGTACAGGATGCCTTCGATGACGACGTGGAAGCCGTTGTCGAGGGCGTAGCGGGCGGTGAGGTCGATCAGGCCGATGTTGGCGCCGCCGGGCCGGTCGCGTTCGCGCAGCACGATGCGGCGCAGGTTGTCCTGGGCGACGATGGCGAGGTTGCGGCCGAACTTCTCGCGCAGGGCGGCCGCGACCGAGGACTTGCCCGAGGCGCTGTTGCCGCGGAGCACGATCAGGCGCGTGTCGCTGGTCCCCGCGGTGGCGTGCGCGGTCTCAGTCACCGCGGCTGACCTGGATGCGGTTGTCGTGGAAGTGTTCCCGGCCCATGACCGGGCGGAAGCGGCGGTGGGCCGCCAGGCGCTCCGCGTCGGCCGGTTCCTCGCCGCGCTGGACACGGGCGTCGCCGGATCTCACGAGCTCCGCGACAGCGAGCCGGACGTCGTCGACGTCCTGGCCCGTGGCTGTGGCCGGCCGGTCCAGGGAGGTGAGGGCCTCCGCCGGTTCGCCCAGAGCGCCGGCCAAGTGGTCGATGAGGGGGTCGAGGAGCGGGCCGGTGCGTTCTCAGCCGCATGGCCTGGGCCACTTGTCCCGGAGCCAGGTCAGGTCGGTCTCGGCGCGGGAGCGGGCCGTCTGCTCCCGGGTGAACACCGCGTCCGTTTTGGTGAGTACGAGGGTGTAGGGGCGTCCCTGACGTCGTGTGGTGTGGGAGACGGGCAGGCCGGCGAGGTCGATGCGGCGGTGGAGGTGGCGGCGCTTGTCCTTGGCGAGCGGCCACTCCATGGTCCGGCGGGTGCGGGAGGTGAGGAAGTCGTCCAGGCCGGGGCAGAGTTCGCAGTCGAAGGGGCAGCCGCGGTCCGGGGTGAGGGACCAGTCGTCCGCCGCCCGGACGGGGCGGGCCAGGGCAGCGGTCAGCCGGAGTGTGCAGTGGCCGGCGAGGGACTGGAAGGCGCGGGCAGCCGGGGTGTCGTCGCGGATGCCGGCCGGTCGGCGGGCCGCGGTACGCAGGGACGGGAGCAGGCATTCCAGTACACGGTCCGGTCGGCTGCGTAGAGCGGTAGTGATCATTTCCGCGGTCTCGGGACCGGCCGCGCGCAGGATGTGGGCCAGCGGGGTGCCGAGCCGTTCCATGGCCGCCCGGCGCTCCTCGTCCCGGCCGATGCCGAGCCGGCCGGTGAGCTGCTGCTCGAACGCGCGCCAGGCCCCCTCGGCCAGTGGTGTGGCCACCGCGTCTCCGTCACCGTCCGTACTCCGTAGCGCGGCACTGAGGCCGGGCAGGGTTTCGAGCCAGGCGTCCCGGTCGGCCCCGGTGAAGGCACCGACCGGGCCGAACCAGCTGTCGACGACCCCGCGTGCCCACGTCCGCCCGTACCGTGCGGCCGCTTGTGCGAGACCGGAGGCGTGCCGCTCGTCCAGGGTCTCCACGCCGAAGGGGGCGAGGAGCATCGCGGCGGTGTCCGCTTCCTCCACTCCCGCCGCGACACCCAGAGCCGCGGCGAAGAGATCGGCTGCCGCCGGGCCCGCACCGTGATGGTTCCAGACCGGCGCGAGCGACCGGGCGAGCGTGCGCGCCGACTCCGGCTCCCCGGCGTCCAGGTGCTCCTGGAGTTCCCGCAGGGCTTGCGCGGAGCCTGCTTCGGCACGTGCCGCGAAAGAGTGCTGCCGGGGCCAGAGCACCACCGCGGCCCGCCGGTACCAGCGGTCCAAGGTGTTGCCGTAGTTGCCCATGTAGCCCTCGTACTCGGACCGGTAGGGCTTGAGGTCCTTGTTCGCGGTGGTGGCGCACACCTCGGCGTACGGGACGGGCAGCGAGATCGGCTCACCTCCGGCGTTGTCGGGGCGGGTCCACCAGCCGAGGGTGATCTCGTCGTCGATCAGGTCGGTGAGCTCGTAGTGGGAGAAGTCACCGCTGCGGCGGCGTTCGGCGCCGGGTTCGCCGTCGGGGTCGAGAAGGCACTCGCCTCCGCACTCCTCGTCCTCGCAGTCGTCGAAGTGCTCGACCTCGTCGTAGGAGTCGTAAGCGCTGTAGGGCGGTTGGGCGTCCCAGGTCTCCTTCACCTCCGCGAGGGCGAGGACCGCTTCGCAGCCGGCCTGTCCGGCGGCCTGGCGCAGCAGGCCGGCGCGGGTGGCGTCGACGCCCTTGAGACGGCCCCAGTCCAGGCTGCGCTGGGTGTACTCGTGGTTCAGGAGGTAGACGAGCCGGCCCGGCGGCTCGGGCTCGGTGCGGCCGTAGCCGTAGCCGTAGCGGTCCTCGGCGGGCCGGGTGAAGTGCTCGGTCACGCACCGGGCCAGGTCCGCCACCGGGCCGCCGCCGGCTTCGCCGACCCGACGAACAGGCTCGGCGAGCAGGTTCATGGCGAGGGTGATGCGGTAACCGGAGGTGACGGGCTTGACCTCGTGGCGGCAGTCCGCGTAGAAGGCGGTGAAGGCCAGCCGTTCCCTCGACGCCTTGGACGTGACGGAGCGGCCGGCGTGTTCGACGACGAGTTCTCCGCCGGTGTGGTGCGAGGGCAGCGAGACGATGAGGCTGCCCACCATGGAGTCGTCCTTCTCGGAGTCCTGGTGCGGCAGGAAGAACTGGCCCTTGCCGTAGACGAGCAGCGCGTGCGGTTCGGCCCGCAGGACGGTGGTGGGCGGCAGGCCCAGTGCGGTGCGGACCTGGTCGAGGACACCGCTCAGCGTGCGCTACCAGTCGGGGCCGCCCAGGGTGAACCGGTCCGCAGTGATCTCCCAGGTGTCACGCACGCCAGTGTCGGACAGGGTCCGCTCCCCTCGGCCGAAGCGGGCCTGCCGGGCCTGGGCGATCAGCTTCCTGGTGACCGGGGCACGTACGGGGAGCGGCAGGTCACCGACGCCGTCGACCGTGGCGCGCAGCGCGCGGGCGGGCATCTCGACACGTGTGCAGAAGTCCCCGCGCCGCTCCGAGCTGTCCAACAGCTCCGCCAGTCGCTCCCGTGCCCCCTGCCCCATGACGCGTTCGTCCCTCTACTCAGCGGCATGCCATTTCGTACGTTCCGAGAACCCTAGCGCTGCGGGCAGCCCCCGCGCCCGGATCGCTGAACGCCCTTGACATCCCGCTTGCTCGCGGGGCTCCACGACAGAGGTAATGGGCGATTCCGTGGGGGTGGGTGAGCACAACGAGAGCAACCCGCAGCGGATGCCGCTCGTGTCGGGGCGATGATCACGCTGAGCCGAGGGCGGTACGCGCGGCATCGAGCAAGTCTCGATGCGCACTCCCGTACCGGCCCGGGGAGACGCTCACGTCCAGACAGCGTTCCAGCGCTTCGGCAGCGGAACTTACCCGGTCGGGGCCTTCGAGCTGGACGAGGGTGAGCGCCTCGCCGACGGCGCTCCGAGCGTCACACGCCGCTTGACGCTCCGCTGTGGAGTGACGGCCCTGACGCGTACGGCGGCTGTCACGCGTCTCTCTTCCGTCCACCGGTCACATCGGGGGCATCAAAGCGGTCCGGGCCAGATCGCGCAGCCAGATGTGTGCGGGGTCGGTGTCATAGCGCTGATGCCATGACAGGTACACCGTGACCGGGGGCAGTTCGAACGGCAGTGGGAGCAGAGCCAGACCGAGATCCTCGGCCGTCGCGCGTGTCGTCGCTTCGGGGGCGGTGACGAGGAGATCGGAGCCGCGCACGAACTCGAACGCGGTCTTCTCGGTGGGTGCGGACGCCACTACCCGTCGGGTGAGGCCGAGCCGTGCGAGAGCGTCGTCGAGGGTGTTGCCGAGCCGTCCGCGCCGGGAGACGGTGATGTGCTCGGCCGCGGCGTATCGCGGGGCGGTGACAGCCTCGGCCCGGGTGAGCGGGTGGCCCCGCCGTACGACGACGACGTGCCGGCTCTCGGTCACTCGATCGGCGCGGACGTCAGGCGCGGTCGGGCGGTTCGCGTTCGCCTCCAGGTCGACCTCACCGCGACGCAGACCGGGAGTGTCGATGCTCGATTCCGCGACGAAACGCAGACGCACGCCCGGCGCCTGCTCACGGACGGCCGCGAGAAGCACGGGACCGCCGAGGGCCACGAGTGCGTCGTGCCAGCGGAGTGTGAAGGTGCGTTCGAGCGTGGTCAGGTCGAGGTCGCGGCTCGGCGCCAGGACGCCCTGGACCTGGTGCAGCAATTCGTGCACCTGCGCTTGGACGGCGATCGCGTACGGCGTCGGGGTCATCGTGCGCCCGGTGCGCACCAGGATCTGATCTCCCGTCGTGCGCCGGATCCGGCCGAGGCTGCGACTCATCGCGGGGGCGGTGACGTGAAGACGTGCGGCGGCTCCGGCCACGCTGCCTTCCTCCAGAAGCGCGTCGAGCGCGGCGAGCAGGTTCAGGTCCAGTTGCATGTGAGTCATGCTAGGCGTGATTCACATGCACTTGTGGTTAAGGGTGGGTCCTTCTACCTTCGAGGTGCGGACACGAGGGACACGGTCCTCGTCCGGTCCGCCTCATCACACCCCTCTCAGACGGGAGCACCGCCATGCCCGAGCCGATACGGGCCACCGGCACCGCTGTGACCACCGGTACTCCTGTGACCACTGATTCCGCGTCCGACGCCGACCTGCTGGCGCAGACCGTGATCGTCGTGCGCGCGGCGGCTTCGGCGCTGCGGGAGCGGTTCGGCGAGACGGTCCCCCACCAGACTCGCGAAGAGCTGATGCGCGCGCTCGCCGCCAACGACGACGCGGCTCTCGCCGTCCTTCGCCCCCGTCTCACCCTCCTGCGCCCGGACGCCCGCTTCGTGGAGGACGAACTCGCGGGCGGGGCCCTGCCCGCCGGCGAGTGGTGGGTCCTGGACCCGGCCGAAGGCAATGTCAACCATCTGCACGCTCTGCCGGAGTGGGCGGTGACCGCCACTCTCGTCCGCGACAGCCAGCCGGTCTTCACCGCGGTTCACCTGCCGTTGACCGGAGAGACCTACACCGCTCTCGCCGGCGCCGGCGCCCGGCTCGACGGCCGCCCGCTGCATGTGTCCGGGACCACGGACCTCGGCCTGAGCCTCGTGGCCACCAGCCAGGCCAGACCGGACGAGAACGAGGAGGTCGTGCGGCGCATCGGCTCCTCGATCACCGCGATGCTCCTCGACGCGCTCGTGGTGCGGACCTCCGTGCCCGCCACCCTCCACCTGCTGAACGTGGCCGCGGGCCGGATCGACGCCTTCTGGCAGTTCGCCGGGGCCCGCGCGGACCTGCTTCCCGGGGCGCTGCTCGTCGCCGAGGCCGGCGGGCGGATATCCGATGCCGAGGGCCGTCCCTGGACTCCGGAGAGCGAGAGCTTCCTGGCCGCCGCGCCAGGTGTGCACGCCGAAGCCGTCACCACGCTCTCCCGCTGATTCCCGCTGATTCCTCCTGATTCCCTCTGACTACCACTGACTCCCGCGACAACCGCAAGCACCGCACCACCGGAAGGACCCTTTCGACATGACCCTGATCGCCGTTCTCGGAAGCGGCCGCGTCGGCGGCGGCCTCGCGCAGGCCCTCACCCGGGCCGGGCACGAGGTGTCCGTGGCGAACCGCTCACCGGGCTCTGCCTCCGACGCCGTCCGGACAGCCCACGTCGTCATCAACGCCACTCCGGGCGCCGGCTCGCTGGAGCGGCTCACCGCGCTCCGCCAGGAACTGCGGGGCAAGATCCTGGTAGACGTCTCCAACGCCACCGTGGACGGACCGGACGGACTGCCGGCCGACCTGCTGTATCCGGGCTCAAGCCTCGCGGAGCAGTTGCAGGAGGCTCTCCCCGACACACGCGTCGTCAAGACGCTCAACACGATGCTGTACACGGTGATGACCGCGCCCGCCGCGCTCACCCAGCCACCGACCGCCTTCCTCTCCGGCGCGGACCAGGAGGCCAAGCAGGTCGTACGAGGACTGCTCGCCGACGTCGGCTGGCCGCAGGAGTGGGTCACGGACCTCGGCGGGATCGAGACCGCGCGGGCCACCGAGGCCGCGGTCCTGTTCGTGCCCCACGTGATCCGATCCAGCGGATTCGCACCTTTCGCGATCTCCGTCACCCGCTGATCGAGTAAGGGGTGGTCGGCCCGAGCGGTACGGTGGCGGTCGGCGAGGAACTGCGGTCCGGCCGGCCGGACCCGGCCCGACTCCGTGGTGGTGATGTCGCTGGCGTCGGCCTGGCTCGACGGCGGGCAGCCGGCCGCGTCGGCCTTGTCCTCCAAGGGCTCGGCCGCCCGGCCCACGCTGCGGTGACGCCCTCCTCGTCCTGCTCCAGCACCGTGACCAGGTCCTCGTCCCGGCTTCTCGATGACGCCGCCCGTCCACCCCACTTCCCCGCAAGCGGGAGCACCCCCGTCGTCCGGAGCACCCCCGTCGTCCGGGTGCGGGCATCGGAGGACCAGCTTGTGCCTGACCCCGCCACCAGCGGCCCCGTGACGGGAGCGTGACGTCAGCACGGCCTGGTGCCGCTTGTGCCACAACGGGGCGTCTCAGCGACGAGTGTGTGCGTCAGGGAATCAGGGCGGCGCCGAGGCTTTCGGTGGTGAGGTAGGCGCTGAACGCGGGGTGGCGGCTGCCCACCGCGATGTCGCGCCAGTAGCGCTGGAGGGAGTTGGTCTCGCGGAAACCGGCGGCGCCGTGCAGGTCGAGCATGAGTTCCACGGCGTCCCGGCAGTCCTTGGCAGCGCCGGCCATGTTCGCCCGCAGGTGGGCGCGGTCGAGGTCGGTGAGGTCGTCCCGCGCGCTGTCCCGGGCGATGGTGAGCGCGGTCCGGCCGGCCCGGTCGACCAGGAGCGAGGCGTCGGCCAGCCAGTGCCGGGCACCGGGTGAGTCGCCCATGCGCGTGTAGCTCGTCATGAAGGGTCTGCGGTCGGACCGGAACATGTCCCGCACCACGTCCAGCGCGCCCTGCGCCGCGCCCACGACCGGGGCCAGCAGACACAGTCCGAAGAACAGTTGCTCCTGCGGCTGGGGCGGGCCACTGGGCGTGACCCGGTGGGCGGGGACCAGAAGTCCGTCGGCGACGAGGCGTTGACTGCCCGTGCCGCGCATGCCCGCCATGTGCCAGTTCCGCTCGATGGTCAGGTCCACGAGGGGGATGGCCGCGAGGTGATAGGCGCCGTCGACCATCAGGGCCACGTTCGCCCACTCCGCGGACTCGCAGCCGGAGACGTTGTCCCACTGGCCCGTGACGCGTATCCCTTCCGTCTCACGGACTCCGCGGCCGGTCGGGAGTCCGGAGCCGCAGGCGAGGGCCTCCGGGTCGGCGAAGAACTCCTTGCGGGCGGGGGTGTCGTGGCGCAGGGCGACCATGGTCTTGGACGTGGCGCAGGTACCGGCGGTCCACGCGGCCGACGGACATACGCGTCCCAGCTCGCTCAGACGGCGGACGACCGTCGACGCGTCGGACCACGGTCCGCCGTACTCGATCGGTGTGCGCAGGGCCAGAGACCCGCTGTCCCGCAGAGCGGTGACGCTCGCCGCCGTCAGACGGCCGTGCCGTTCGGTGTCCGCCGCTTCGGCCAGCAGGACCTGGCCGTATTCGTTCACCGGGGAGTTGCTCATCATGCGGAAAGTCAACCCTCGCGGCAGGCGCACGGACATACTGCGTTGACGCGCAGGCATACGATCCGGTGCGCGGGCGGGCTGTTAGCCTCGGCGCGTGGACTTCCTCAGCGACGCGATCGGCAGCATCCGGACCGGTCGGTCCTACGCCCGCCGGGTCACGGAGACAGGCTCCTGGGGCATGCGGTACGACGAGTTCACCGGCAGTGGCTTCCACGTCGTGCTGCGGGGCCGGGGCTGGCTCATCACGGAGGACGCGCCGCCGCGCGCTCTGCGCCCGGGTGATGTCGTGCTCGTCGCGGCCGGCGCGCGGCACGGGCTGAGTCACACACCGTGCGCGCTGCGCGAACTGCCGCCCGCGAGCACGGACGCGCCAGGCCCGTACTCCGGGTTCGCCGACTTCGAGTTCCTCTGCGGCGCCTACCACCTGCGGCGTGGCAGGGCGCACGACTACCTGGCCACGCTGCCGGGCATCGTCGTCACCTCGCCCGAGAAGGGCGCCTCCTGGACGACGTCACTGGCCGAGCTGCTCGTCGCCGACCTGTCCGCACCGGGACCCGGTGCGGACGCGGCCCGCTCGGCGCTGGTGGACCTGCTGCTGGTGCACGTGGTGCGCCAGTGGCTGCGGGACAACGGCACCGTCGAGGGCCCGTACGTCGCCGATCCGGTGATCGCGTCCGCGTTGCGGCACATTCACAGCGCCCCGTACGAGTCCTGGAGCGTCTCCGAACTGAGCGCCGCCGTCGGCATGTCGCGCACCGCCTTCACCCGCCACTTCACCCGGGCGCTCGGCAAGCCGCCCCGGGACTACCTGGCCGGGGTGCGGCTGTCCCGGGCGGCCAGGCTGCTCCGCGAGAGCGACGCGCCGTTGGCGGCCGTCGCGCGCGAACTCGGGTACTCGACCGAGTTCGCCTTCGGCGCCGCCTTCCGCCGGGAGTACGGGATTTCTCCAGGCCGCTTCCGCGACGCCCCGGAGACCGGTGCCCCGGCCGGTGGAGGCGTGAACGGTGACATGCTCGCCGCGGCGGACTCCGCCCGCGGCAGCTGACGGATCACTCACCCCGTCCCCGGACACCACGGCCGGCTGGACCGGCTTCGGCCGGTTGTCAGGGGCGGCGCACCGTACCGGGCGCGGTGTCGCAGGAGCGGCGCACCGTACTGGGCGCGGTCTCGCGGGGCGAGGGGCGGGAGACGGTCACGGAGGTGGGTCGCCCTGCTCACTCGCCGAAGGCCACGCCCCGGCCTACGTGGAGGCGGGCGAACCGCGGTCAAGGGGCGCGGGCGAAGCCCCGAGACGGCTCGGGCAGCCCTGAGTGGTCGTGCGGCGGCACGCTCTCCCAGGTGGCGCCGAGGCGAGCACCAGGTGCCCGCCCTCGCCGGGTGGATCGGCGTCGGCTTCGGTGTCGTCGGTGGTATGCCGGCGCGCGGGCCCGGCACCGCTCGTGGATCAGCGCAGCAGGTTGTCGAGGAAGGGGCTGGACATCACGTGGTGGGGATCGAGCCGCTCCAGGGTCGCGACGGCCTCGTCCCAGCCGGGGCCGCCTCCCGCGCGCAGGGCGGCGGGTACGGTGCGGGCGAGGACGTCCGGGTCGGACCACGCGGAGCTCTCGGTGTAGGCCCAGCCCTTGGACCACTCCACCCGGACCGTCGCCCTGTCCCCGTCCAGCGCGAACAGGAACTGCTCGATCTCCCGGTAGAAGCGGTGCAGGGCGGGTGTGGTCGGCAGGGAGAGGATGTCGATCCACACGGCGGTGTCGGCGTCCGGCCGGTCGGGGCGCGGTCGCAGGGCGGACAGCAGCGGTGGCCGCGCGCCCGGTACGCCGCACACGGACGGGTCCTCCAGGCCGGTCACGCGGATCTCCACCTGGCCGTTGACCGGGTACTCGCCGCGAGCCGCGTACTCGGCGAGCAGCGCGCGGTAGAAGTCGGCGAACCTGCTGACCACCCATTGCAGGTCGGCGCGGCGGACGAGGACGGCATAGCCGTTGGCTGTCTCGCGCAGTGTGGTGGGCCGGATGTACTCCAGCAGGTTGCGGGAGGCGCCCCACAGGTCCGACCGTAGCCCGCCCGCCAGCAGATGGGTGAGGACGTCGGCGGTCAGCACGTCCCGTACGAGGTCGTCGGAGAGCAGGACGTCGGTGATGTCGCCGGTCAGTGCGACCTTGGCCAGCAGGTACTGCACCTGGCCGAAGAGCGGGGCACTCGCCCAGGCCCCGGAGACCAGGGCCCCGGCGAGCCGGGCCACCGGCTCGGGGAGGGAGTCGGAGAACGGGTAGTTGTACGGCTCGTCGACCGCGCGCGAGCCCAGCGGCCGGCGCGGAGTGACGCTCCAGACCTTCAGCCACGGCTTGTCGGTGAAGGCGAACCAGATGGCCTCCGCCCGGCCGGTCCGGTCGACGAACCCGGCCAGGGTCCGCTTCCCGGCCGCGTCTCCGGGGGCGGCGAACAGTTCGGCGGCCGGGATGTCCAGCAGGGACCGGCACCGCAGGTTCTGGTCGGCGCCCATGCGCAGGACGGCCTCGACGACGAGCGAACGGCCGAGGTGGGTGAGGAGTGCGTCGCAGTCGGCTTCCGCCCGGCCGACGGTCCGCAGGACGTAACGCCGGCTTCCCTCGTCCCAGACGACCGCGGTCACTTCCGTGACCAGGTTGCTCAGTGAGCCGTAGCCGTGGCCGGGCGGCGGGTTCTCGCCGACGGCGGGGACGGCCGTACCGTGCGCGCCGATGGCGAGCGCGCCGCCGACCGACAGTTGTCCGGGCGCCGGCGCGGCGGTGACGCCGTGACCGGCCTCGCCGGCGAACGCGAGCAGGTCCTCCAGGGTGGCTCCGGACTGGACCCGGACCTCCGCCGAACCGTCGGAGGCCCGCCGCTCCAGCGACATGGCGGTGAGGTGCGCGGTGGTGTCCAGCAGGACGACCTGGGTCGCGGCGGGCGTGCCGTCGGCCACCGTGAGCGGGGCCCAGCCGTGCCGTTTGCCTTGGGCGCGGACCGTCCAGCCCGCGCCGTGCGCCCAGTTGACGATGTCGAGCACGTCCTGGGGGTGGCGCGGGACGCAGGTCCACAACTCGTCGGTGTGGATCTCGCCGGCCCAGTTCTCGTAGACGCGTCGGTAGAGGTCGGGCCCGGCCGGGAAACCCGGCGGTGCCGGGGGTGCGTCGGCGGCGTAGGCGCCGTCCGGCCGGACCAGTCCGCGCAGCAGCCACACCGCGCCGCCCGCGACGGCCGACGACGCGAGCAGACCGCGCCGCGACAGCCCACCGCCCTGAACCGAGGATTCGCCCGCCATCCCTGAGACCTCCCCCTGTCCCGCCTGGCCCGGCCGCACCGGGCCGGTCGAGTACTCACGCTACCGGGCAACGGGCTCACGGGAACCAGGCGTTGGGGGATTTCGTCGCCGGGCGTGTGATGCGTTCGGTGCGTTCGCGCCACGGCTGTCGTTCGTCCTCCGCAGTGGGGAGTCCGGAGAACATCCTCTGCGGACTCTCGGCATTCGATCGGATGTCCGGCGCCGCCACCGCGAACGCGACACCGGCCGGCAGCATGGCACCCGACAGCGCGACGATCACCGCACCGAGCACGAGCCGTCCCGTCGTACGGTGACCGACGATGGCGGTATCGAGAGTCCTCCACCGCGCGGACGTTGCACTGCGACCGTCAGGGCGCGGGACCGTCAGGGCGCAGGAACGTCAGGGCGCGGGAACGTCACCCGCGGTCCGGCCAGGTCATATGCGGTGCGGGGCGGCCTCCTCAGGCGTCGTCGGCCGTACCACCGTGCGACAGGACTCGTGGTGCGCCGGCTTCGAGGCGACGGGTGAGATCCGCGAACGTGACGTCGATCGACCTGCCGTAGCCGCTCTGCCCCGAGAGCCGTGCGAGGGCCTCCGCGCTCTGTGAGCCCGGAGTCGCGGAGAGCACCAGAAGTTCCAGGCCAGTGGCGCCTCGGACGTCGAACCGCTGATGCGCGAGCCGGAGCAGCCCGACCGCCGGATGCTCGATGACGCGTGAGGTGGTCGGGGCGCCCGTGATGCCTTCGTCGTTCCACAGGGCGCGGAAGGGGGCGCTTGCCTCCAGCAGGCGGTCGACCACCGCGAGAACCTCGGGATGCGGTGGCGAGTAGCTCATGGCCAGGCGCAGGGTGCACACCTCGGCACGCGCCGCGTTGTCCCAGTCGACGTGGAACCGGCGGGCGTCGTCGTCGAGGAAGAGCGCGTCCGTCATGGTGGGGTGTGCGCTCATCGGGGCGAAGAGCGCCGAGGCCGTCGCGTTGGCGGCCAGTACGCGGGACGCGGCGTTCGTCACGAGCGCCGCGGAGTGGGCGAACGCGTCGATGGTCTGCCGCAGTTCGACGCTCACCTCACTGTCGGCGCGCAACGTGGACGGTGACAGGCGGGCGAGGCGGAACAGGTGCTCCCGTCCCTCGGGGCCCAGGTGCAGGGCCGCACTGATCGCCTCGGTCACCTGGGCCGACGGTGTCCGTTCACGGCCCTGCTCCATACGCGCGTAGTAGTCGGCGCTCACGCCGGCGAGAACCGCGACCTCTTCGCGGCGCAGTCCCCGTACGCGCCGGGGTCCGGTGGCGGGCAGTCCCACTCGTTCCGGGGTCAGCCGTGCGCGCTGCGTGCGCAGGAAATCGCCCATCCGGTTGTCGGAGCTGTGGTCCATAGGGGGAGGGTAAAGGCCGTGTGTTCGCGGACGGTACCCGTCAAGGTGGGTGCGCCACACCCTGTTTCCGGGACCGCCGTTCCCAGGAAATACCGCCCAGGTGCATCCGGCCCTTCTTCCGTTCTCGACCGGGCCGCACGATGGTGATCATCGGTGACGCGGTTCCCGACGGAGCCGATCCGAGCATCACCCGTCTCTCACGTCGCCCTGCGCGGGGGGCGAATTTCCCGGGTGGACGAATACATCGACACGCAGCACGCCAACGACGTGCTGTTCCCGCGCCGACTCGACGACAGCAAGCACAGGAGAAGGAAAAATGGCACAGCCCATGGAGCAGACCGACGCCCGTGACGAGGCCGAGATCAGGTCGGTGCTCCTCGGATATGTGGCGGCGCTGGACGGCCGTCGTTTCGAGCTGCTCGCGGACGCGTTCACCGAGGACGCCGAGCTTGAGAACTCCTTCGAGCCCTACATTCCGGGCGGAGAGGCGTTCACCGGCGTGCTGGCCGGCGGCGCGGACGCCATCGCGAAGGCCGTCGGAGGCTTGATGCGAACACTCGACGCGACCCAGCACTTCCTCGGCGCCATCTGGATCGAGCCCGTCGAGGGCGGCGTGCGCACGCGTACACAGGTGATCGCTCACCATCACCGGGGCGGCGGCCACTACCACACCGGTGGCACGTACACGGATCTCTTCGTCCGGACCGAGGACGGCTGGCGCATCGGCCGCCGTGTGCTCCACACCTCGTGGACCACGGGCGACCCGGGCGTCGTCGCCGTGTGAAGGGAAGCGACGAGTCGTGTGGTCGCCTTGGGCTTTCGCACCGTGGGTCGACCGGGTGTTCCACGGTCTGCGCGAGGCGGCCGACGCGCCGACGGTGCCGGGCTGCTCAAGCCGGCACCGTCATCGCCGTGAGAAACGTGAGGGCCTCGGCGTCGCGGCTTCCCGGTGCCGGTACCCCGATGATCAGGCGTTGCCCAGGGACGGCGGGCTCGCCGATCGACCGGAAGGTGAGGGTGAGGCGACCGGTCGCGGGGTGGATCACCGTCGTCGCGCACTCACCGTGCGGACCGGCGCTCTCCGCCCGCTGCCACATGGCGACGAAGTCCGTTGACTGACAGCTGAGTTCATCGATCAGGTCCCTGATGCCGGGGTCGTCGGGGTGGTCCGTGGCGCTCGCTCGCAGAGCGGCGAGACAGGCGTGGGCGACAGACTCCCGGTCGGTGAAATAGGCGGAAGAAGGTGGCCGGGCGAAGAGCGCTCTGAGCGGATTGGGGTCCTTGCCGAGCGGGGACAGCACTGCTCGGGCTGGTGCGTTGGCCGCGAGAAGGTCGAGGCAGGGGCTGAGGATGAAGGCGACGGTGGGGCCGGCCTGTTCCAGCAGCCGTCGCAGCCGGGGGTGCGCCTGGGCGTTCGTCGCGTACGGAGCCAATCCGGGGTTGAGCCCGGCCAGGTGGTACAGCTGCCGGCGGGTGCCGGGGTCCAGTCGCAGTCCCCGGGCCAGCGCCTCGGCGACGGTCACCGAGGGGTGGCGGGCCCGGCCCTGTTCCAGGCGGCTGTAGTAGCCGACGCTGATGCCGGTGAGGACGGCCACCTCCTCGCGGCACAGGCCCGGCGTCCTGCGTCCGCCGTTCCGTGCGGGCAGACCGGCCTCGGCCGGCGTGAGCCCGGAACGGCGGACGCGGAGGAAGTCACCGAGCGCGTTGTCACGGGCCTCACCGAAGCCGGTCCGGAGAGGCGTCACGGGCGGTGGGGCCGGTACGGAAGTCCCGGGCGGTGGGACCGGTACCCGCATGCGCATCGGGACTCCTCTCCGGTGTCTCCGGTGGGACCGATGGGACCGATGGGACCGGTGTCTCCGGTGGGATCGGTGGGATCGGTGGGACGCGACGGTCGGCGGGGCCGGTCAGCGCACGAACGCCCGCGCCTCCACGCCGTTGATGGTGGTGTCGCCCTGCTGGAACCCCACCATGTCGTCGATCAGGTAGTAGGGGTAGTCCAGCGTCGGCGCGGTGAGCGTGTCGAGTTCGGTGATCCGCTGGTCCGGGAGTGTGACGGCCAGGGAGGCGAGGTTGGCGACGAGCTGTCCGTGGGTGCGGGCGCCGACGAGCGTGGAGGTGACCTCGGTGCGCTGCCGCACCCAGGCCAGGGCCACCGCGGCGACCGTGGTGTCCAGTTCCTCGGCGATACGGCCCAGGGCGTCGAGGAGTACGAAGGTGGACTCGGTCAGGTGCGGGGCGGCGTAGGCGGTACGGCCCGAGCCGGGGACCTCGGTGACGGTGCGGGAGTACTTGCCCGACAGCGCCCCGCTCGCCAGCGGGCTCCACGGGGTGACGCCCAGCCCGAACTGCCGGGCCACGCCGAAGGTCTCCCCCTCCACGCTGCGGGCCAGCAGGGAGTACTCGACCTGCAACGCCGCGACGGGTTCGAAGTCACGCAGCGAGGCGAGGGTGGCGGCCTGGGCGACCCACCAGGCGGGGACGTTGGACAGGCCGATCGCGTGGATCTTCCCGGCCCGTACCAGGTCGGTGAGGGTGGAGAGCGTCTCCTCGACGGGGGTGTGCCGATCCCACTGGTGCATCCAGTACAGGTCGACGTGGTCGGTCCCCAGCCTGCGCAGGGACGCGTCGAGCTGGGCGCGGATCGCCTTGCGGCCCGCGCCGCCGGAGTTCGGGTCGGACGGGGCCATGTTGCCGCCGAACTTGGTGGCCAGGACGACACCGTCCCGGCGCCCGGGGCGCTCGGCGAAGTAACGGCCCAGGGTCTCCTCGGACGCGCCGCCGTTGTACATGTTGGCGGTGTCGATGAAGTTGCCGCCGGCGTCCAGGTAGTGGTCGAGCAGGGCGAACGAGGTGTCGGGGCCCGAGCCCCAGCTGCCGTCGTCGAAGTTCATCGCGCCGAAGGCCAGCGGGCTCACGCGCAGACCCGAGCGGCCGAGGGTGCGGTAGGAGGTCAGAGACATGGGTGGTTGTCCTTGGATGTGGAAGGGATGGGGGCGTGCGTACGACGATGCCGGGGGCGGGCAGGGACGCGGAGGTCGAGGCGACGGTGACGATGTGCCCCGAGCCCTACTGCCGCGTCGTGGGCAGCAAGGCCGCGATGCCGCCTCAGGCCCAGGTCACCAGCACGATCTCGCGAGGGGAAGAGGAAGAGGAGGCGGGTGCTCAGGCGGCCGACTCGGAATCCGTGTGCCGGTGCCGGGTGGTGAGACCGATGAGACCGATGAAACCGATGAGACCGGTGAGGGCGACGAGTACGGCCACGGCGGCGAGCACGGCCGCCGCGAGGAAGGCCCTCGGCAGGCCGGGCAGGAAGGCGTCCGGTTCGCCGCCGCCGCTCGCGTGGACCGCGACGATGACGGCGATGCCGAGCGAGCCGCCCACCTGCTGCACCATCTGCAGGAGACCGGAGATCGATCCGCTGTGCCGGGCGGGCACTCCCTCCAGGACCAGCACCGTCCCGGGGGTGAACACGAGGGCGACTCCGACGCTGTGGACCAGCAGGGGGCCCAGGACGTCACGGGCGTACGTGCTGGATCCGTTCAACGCGGCGAACCAGCCGAAGCTGACGCCGACCAGTGCGGTGCCGAGGACCAGCAGCCTGCCCGCCCCGAACCGGCGGACGGCCGGCGGTACGAAGTGGGTGACGGCCAGGATCGTGCCGGTGAGGGGAAGGAAGGCGAGGCCCGCCACCAGGGGGCTCATGCGCAGCTCTCGTTGGTAGTACTGCACCAGCAGGAACAGCAGGGAGAAGTGGACACCGACGATGAGTCCCATCGCGCCCAGCGCGGTGGCGCGCTTGCGGTGGCGGAGCAGTGACAGGTCGAGCAGAGGGAGCGTCGCGCGTCGTTCGACCCCGATGAACACGGCGAGGAGAGCGGCGGCCAGGGCGAAGGTGAGCCACGTCTGTACGGTGGCCCAGCCCGCTTCCGCGGCGTGCACGAAGCCGTACACGAGGCCCAGTGACCCCAGTGTCGCGGTGATCGCCCCTGCTCCGTCCACCGTGCCGCCGGCGGGTCGGTCCTCCTCGACCAGCCGGTGGACGAGGGTGACGACGACGGCGCCGATCGGCAGGTTGATCAGCAGGCCCCATCGCCAGGAGAAGAACGCGGTCAGGGCTCCGCCGAGGATCAGTCCGAAGGACGCGCCGACGGACGAGGCCGCCGTGAACAGGGCCAGGTTGCGGCCGCGGGCGCGTTCGTCCCGGGCGACGGCGGTGAGCAGGGACAGGATGCTCGGTGCCGCGACCGCCGCGCCCATGCCCTGGACCACCCGCGCCACGATCATGACCGTCGCGTCGGGTGCGAGACCGGCGGCCAGTGACGCCAGCGCGAAGAGCGCCGTACCGAGCCCGAACACCCTCACCCGGCCGAGGACATCACCGAGTCTGCCGCCGAGCAGCATGAGTCCGCCGAAGGCGAGGGCGTAGGCGTTGGGTACCCAGGACAGGCCGGCGGCGGAGAAGCCGAGATCCCGTTGGAGCTGAGGGAGGGCGACGGTCACCACCTGGGCATCGAGTTGCAGCATGAGCTGGGTGGCCAGGATCGCGGCGGTGGCCAGGGCGGCGAAGCGCGGTACGCGCACGGCGGAGAGCTGCCCGCCTACCGTCGGTTCCGCGGATGTGTCGACATCACTGCCGGTGTGGACGGACATGAGCTCTCAGGCACCGATCAGCTTCTCGGTCGTGCGCGCGCTCGCGCTGTGGGGACCATGGCAAGTGAACATGCGGAACTGCCCTTCGTGGGTGCGGTGTTCACCCGTCCGGGCGGCCGGGGAACACCTTCACCCTCGTCCCGTGCCACTGTCTCAGGAAGGACGTGGCTGCCTGGGTGCCGCACACCCAGGACCGATCGGCACGGACATGCCTCAGGGACTCACCTTGGTGCGACGGACGCGCTCACACAACATCTCGACGGCGGCCGCGCCGGCACTCCCGGGCTGGGCCACGCCCACCAGCAGCTGCTGGCCCGGGGCGTCATGGACGTCGAAACTCTGGTACGTCAGCTCGATGCGGCCCACCTCGGGCAGTTCGAAGATCTTGTACGCGCGCGCCAGGCTCCCTACCGTCCGGTCCTGCCACAGACGGACGAACTCCGGTGACAGCTCGTGTAGTTCGGTCACCACGGCCGAGATGCCGGGGTCGTCGGGGAAGCGGCCGGCCTGCAGTCGCAGCGCGTCGACCGTCGCCCGCGTCACGATGTCCCACTCGACGAAGACCTCGCGCGCGCGGGGATGCAGGAACAGGACGCGCACCATGTTGGACATCCCCTCGAAGGGGGCGAGCAGCGCGGTGGCGGCGGTGTTCTTCGCCAGGACGTCGAAGGACGGGCTGAGCACGTAGGCGGCGGCCGAGGGGAAGGCGTCCAGCATCCGCAGCAGGGCCGGGTGGACCGTCTCGCGGCTGCCCGCCGAGGTCAGCGCCGGGTGCAGACCGGCCAGCCGGAAGAGGTGCGTGCGCTCGTCGAGTGTCAGCCGCATCGCCCGGCCCACCGCGTCCACGACCTGCGGCGAGGGGTTGCGCTCCCGCCCCTGCTCCAGGCGTGCGTAGTAGTCGGCGCTCACGCCCGCGAGGACGGCGACCTCCTCGCGCCGCAGCCCCTTGACCCGCCGGCTGCCTCCGCCGGCGGGGAAGCCCACGTCACCGGGTTCGGTGCGGGAGCGGTGAGCCCGCAGGAAGGCGCCGAACTCGTTCTGCTTCTGCTGTGGCTGCTGCACTGGGACTCCGGCTTTCTGGCTCGGACGAGGGGCGGGAGCGGGGCGGAGGAGGGGGCGACGTTCAGGTGACCGTAACCGTGACCGGTGCGGACGCGGCGTGGAACGCCAGTGTGTCCCGCAGGACGTCCGCCACTGTGGTGGCCGACAGGGACCGGCACAAGGCCTCGGTCGCCTCCCGGTACACCCCCGACAGGGTGTGCCGGATGCCGAAGCCGACGTAGCACTCCGCGTCGGGGTCGGAGGCGTGGGGACCGAAGACGGGCTCTTCGGGGAGGGCGCGGTAGACGTCCAGGAGGGTGATGTCCTTCGCCGGACGGGCGAGGTTCCAGCCTCCGTTCCGTCCGTGCGTGACCTCCACCAGCCCGCCGTCCTTCAGCTGCCCGAGGCAGCGCCGGATGACGACCGGGTTGGTGTTGACGCTCGTCGCGATGTGCTGGGAGGTGGCGACCTCCTTGTCGGTGCCGCGCCGGTCGTACGCCAGCCATGCCAGGACGTGCACGGCCAGACTCATACGGCTGTTCGCGCTCACGCGGCCTCCCATGTCCTCGACCCGGTTATCTGTAACCGTACTGGTTACACGACGTGCGGCACTGTCGCTTCCAGGGAGTGAGACAGGGAGCGGCACACCTAGGAAGCCGGTGCCTTCCGCGGCCGTCGAGCCCGCCGCACCCTGGACGAAAGCCCGCTCACCGCTCGTACGCAACCGGAAACGAACACGATGACCGAGAACACGAAAACCGCGAACACAATGGCCGTGAACACAATGGCCGAGACCCTCGAAGTGACCACCCTCCGCCCCGCGCCGGGTCACACCGCCTCCGACTTCGTCAGGGCGAACGCCGACATCGACGCCTACCTCCAGCGCCAGCCCGGTTTCCGGTGGCGGAAGATCGTGGCGACCGACGACGGACGTGTCATCGACATCGTCGCCTACGACACTCCGGCGCACGCGCGGGCCGGTGCCGCCGGGATCATGGGCGAGATGGCGGACTCCCCCGTGCACGGCACGATCGACCACGAGTCGGTGGACTGGCAGATCACCACCCCGCTCCACCGGCTCGGCTGAACGGGGACGACGGTCATGCCGTTCGCCGACGAACTGATCGGCCGCCCCGTCGCGCAGGCTTTCGCGCGGGCCGTCCGCGGCGCCGCGCCCCACGCCGGACTCCCCGCCTTGCGCGCGGCCCCACGCCGTGTCGAGGGCCTGTCCCTGCGCAAGCGTGCCGACCTGCTGCGCGATGCCCTGCTGGCTCGACCGTCCCGCACCCACCACCGGACGCCTGGTCCGGCACGGTCTGCGCACGCTCGTCAAGCGAGGCGACCGCGCGGCGCTGGACCTGCTGGGTTTCACCGTCACCACTCTCGACATCGACGGCCCGCACGTCGCTCAGGTCACGGTGCCGGCGGGCGGCAGCGTCCGCTTCACCGCCACCATCGTGAACACGGATGACACATCGGCCCGACTTGTCATCGACTACGTCGTCCACCACCTGAGGGCCGACGGCGGCCACACCGGCAGGACGTTCAAGCTCACGACCCGGACCCTCGCGCCGGGCGAACGGACCGAGATCACCCGCGAACACTCCTTCCGGCCGGTCAGCACTCGCCGCCATCACCCGGGACGGCACGCCGTCTCCCTGCGGATCAACGGCGTCGAATCGGCCCGCGCGGTTTTCGAACTCGCCGCCGAGTGACCCACCCACCCCAGCCCAACGCAACCCGGAGAGCCTCCCCATGACCACGTCCGCCCTGCCCGCCTCCGAGACCCCGCTGAGCGAGGAGTACGACGCCGCCACCCGCGACGACCCGGAGTTCGCCCGCCTGTTCCAGCACCGCTTCACCACGATCGACGGTCTCCAGATGCACTACGTCGTCGGCGGCGACGGCCCTCGCACCATCGTTCTCCTGCACGGCTTCTCGGAGAGCTGGTACGAGTACCGGGCGGTCATGCCCGACCTGCTGCCGGGCCACACGGTCATCGCCGTGGACCTGCCCGGACTGGGCGACACCACCGGTGAGCTGCCCTCGCACGACAAGGTCATCCTCGCCCGCTACGTGCACCGCCTGCTGCTCCGCCTCGGCCACCGCGACCGCGTACAGCTCGTCGCGCACGACTTCGGCAGCGCTGTCGCCTACGCGCTGGCGGCCCAGTGGCCCGAGCAGTTCGCCGGCCTGATGATCATGGATTTCGGTCTCGTCGGCTCCTCACTCACCTTCGACCGGCTCAAGCCGCTCTCCTTCCACTTCTCCTTCTTCCAGCAGGAACCGCTCTTCGAACAGCTCGTCACCGGCCGCGAACGCCTCTTCCTCTCCTACTTCTACGGGCTGCTGGGCGCCCCGGCCCCGCGCCCGAACCTCGACGAGTACACCCGCGTCTACTCCCGTCCCGGCGTCCTGCGCCACGGCTCGCGCTACTACCGGGCATGGCCCCAGGACGAGGCCGACAACCGCCGCCTCATGGCCGAACCGCTCACGATGCCCGTCCACCTCATCGCCCAGGCACAGCTCCTGGACACTTTCCTGACCGCACTCAGGGACGCCGCGCCCCACGCCACGGGCAACCCCGTCGAGGGAGTCGGACACTGGCTTCTGCACGAGGCACCCGAACGGGTGCTCCAGGAGATCAAGACGTTCTACGACTACCAGGACTGACCCTTACCGTCCTGTCACCCGAGGAGCACCCCATGCTGGACCACGTCGAGATCCAGGTCGGCGACCCGGTGAGAAGCGCGGCGTTCTACGACGCGGTACTCACCCCGCTCGGCGCCGGCCGCCGGATCGAACACGAGGGGCGCATCGGATACGGTCCCGCCCGCCCCGCGTTCTGGATCGGCCCGGTCGCCGGACCACCGGCCGGCCCGGCGCGCGAGACCCACCTCGCCTTCACGGCACCGGACCGCGCCGCGGTCGACGCCTTCCACACCGCGGCGGTGGCCCAGGAGGCCGAGGTACTGCACGAGCCGAAGCTGTGGCCGCGGTACCACGACAGTTACTACGCCGTGTTCGTCCGGGACCCCGACGGCAACAACGTGGAGGCCGTCTGCGAGAGCCCCGTCTGATGCCGCCGGCTCCCCGGCTTCCCGGGGACGCGGCGTGATCGCCACGTCCGGCCGTCTGCTGCGGCTGCTGACCCTGCTGTCGAGCCGGCCCACCTGGACCAACGCGGAGCTGGCACGACGGCTGGAGGTCACCGAACGCACCGTCCGCCGGGACGTCGACCGGCTGCGCGAGCTGGGCTACGGCGTGGAATCCGCCCCCGGCCCCGGCGGCGGCTACCGGCTCAGCGCCGGAACCCGGGTGCCTCCCCTCAGCCTCGACGACGACGAGGCGTTCGCGGTGGCCGTCGCCCTGCGCGAAGCGGCCCACGGCACCGTGCTCGGCGGCGACCAGGCGTCCCTGTCGGCCCTGCTGAAGCTCCAGCGGCTGCTGCCCAGACGGATGGCCGCGCGCCTGGCGGACCTCGACGCCGCAGTCGAACACACCCCCCGCGCGCCGGCCGCCGAGGCGTCCCCGGCCGTACTGCTCACCCTTGCCTCGGTCTGCCGCGCCACCGAGCGGACGGAGCTGGCCTATCAGGACATGCACGGCAGGACCACCGTGCGGGAAGTGGACCCGCACCGCCTGGTCTACACCGGTGCCCACTGGTACTTCGTCGCCCGCGACGTGGTCCGCGACGCCTGGCGCACCTTCCGTGCCGACCGGGTCACGGCGGCCCGGCCCACCGGCGTCACGGTCGACCTGCCCGATCCCCCCGACGCCGCCAGGCTGGTCGCCGACACCATCACCCGCACCGGCTACCCCTTCTACGCCAGGGTCCGCCTGCCCCTGCCGATGGAGGAGGCCTTGCGGCTGGTGCCGCCGATCGTGGCGACGCACGAGCCGGAGTCGGCGCACTCCACCATCGTCACCATCGGCGGCTCGGACCCCGACGCGACCGCCGGCTACCTCCTCGGCCTCCGCACCCCCGTGGAGGTCCTCTCCCCGACCCCGGTCCGCGACGCGCTGCTCAGCCGCCTCGACGCGCTGTACCGCGCCAACGCGGACGACCGTCCGCCGACGGTGTGACCACGACACCGCCCCGGCGAGACCAGGACAGAACCCGTCCGGATCTGCTCCTAGCGTGGAGCAAGTCCCCCTCCTTCCCCTCTCCCACGGAGTACTCCATGACAGACCACGGCCGACGACGCTCCCGCCTGCTGATCTACGGGGCCACCGGCTACACGGGCCGCCTGGTCACCGAGCACGCACGCGGCCTGGGCCTCGACCTCATAGTGGCCGGACGCAACCGGCGACGCGTGGACGCCCTGGCCAAGGAAGTGGAAGCGGAAGGCCGCGTCTTCCCGGTCGACGACCCGGTGCTGCTGCGCGAGGGACTGGCCGGCGTCACGGCCGTTCTGAACGTCGCCGGCCCCTTCCGGGTGACGGCCGAACCCCTGATGGACGCCTGCGTCGCCCTCGGCGTGCACTACCTCGACACCACCGCCGAGTACGGCGTCTTCGCCGCGGCCCGGACCCGGGACGCCGCCGCCCGTGCCGCGGGCGTGATGGTCATGTCCGGCACGGGATGGGACGTCGTCCCCAGTGACTGCGTCGCCGCCCACGCCGCCGCGCGGGTCACCGACCCCGTCCGCCTGCGGATCGCCCTGAAGCTGCTGAGCGCCACACCGGAGGAGGCCGCCGGCCTGAATCTCTTCTCCCGCGGCTCCGTCGCCAGCGCGACGGCGGGCCTCGGAGAGGACGTGGGCGCACTGGTACGGGCCGACGGCGAGATAGTCGCACTGCCGGAGCCGAAGAGCGCGGCCTTCGACTTCGGCGACGGCGGCCCGGAGGAGTGCGTACTGGCGCCGATGGGCGACCTGATCACCAGTCACGTCTCCACCGGCGCGCCGTCCATCGAGGTGTACGTGGAGACCGGCCTGCCGCTCCCGGTCGGCCTGGACGTCGACGCCCTGCCCGACGGGCCCACGGCGGCCGAGCGCGAGGTGGGCCGCAGCAAGGTCGTCGCCGAGGCCGTGGGCCGGGACGGCACGGTGGCCCGCGCCCTCATCGACACCCCGACGGGCTACCGCTTCACCCAGCTCTCCGCCGTCGAGATCGCCCGCCGCGTCCTCGCGGGGGCCTACACCCCCGGCTTCCACTCCCCGGCCTCGGCCTACGGTCCCGAACTGGCCCTGTCGGTCGCCGACACCCGTATCACCGACCTGTGAACCACCCTCCCCACCTCCGGAGCCCTCATGACTGAACAGCGATCGTCGTCGTCGCCCGCCCAGGACTCACTCGCCGTGGCACAGGAGCGCACGCTCCGGGTCAGGGCCCTGTACGAAAGGGTCGAGGAACGCGTACTCGGCCGCACCTGGACCCTGCCCGAACTGGCGCTCGGCTTCACCAACGACGCCGCCTACGTGGGCCGACTGGTCCTGGCGGCCGAGGGCACGTGGGACATCGAGGGCGACAAGGACGCCGAGCTCGAACACAAGCTGGCCGAATGCCTCTGGTGGAGTTTCGTACTGGCCGACCGCCTCGGCATCGACGCACCGTCCGCCTTCGAGAACACCATGGCCCGGATCGAGTCCGGACTGCGGCAGACCCTGCGCGGGCTCGACGCCTGACCGACCGGTGCCTGACCGACGTGTCGGCGCGGGCATCTGCCGGCCGCTTCGGGCAGCCGTCACGGCAGGGGCGCGCCCGCACGCCGGCGGCGGATGAGGTATCGGCCGGTACCGGAGAAGTCCGCTGTGCAGGCCGCCGGTACCGCCCGAGTCGATGGCCGCGTCTCTTCGCGGAGACCCGCGGCCGTTCCGCGATGACGGGCGGCAGCGTGGTACGGCGACCGGGCCGTGCCGGACGCCCGCGCCGAGCGCCCCGGGAGGCCGCCCGGCGCTCAGGGCAAGGATCGGGATGCCGCTGCCGGAGGCGACACTCCACCGGGCGATGTCGACGGCCGTCGCCCGGTGGCCGCAGACCGTCCCGGACGGCTTCGGCCAGGTAGGGCTCGTCCTCCACCAAGCCATCGGCCGGCTCCTGTTCTGTTACGGGCTGCACATCACCGGAATCGCGTTGACAGTGCTCGACGGCTTCTCGGAACATCACATCCGACCGGTCGTACCGTGATCAACGAGAGAAACGGACTCCTCATGCGCGAACTCGTGTGCCCCGCCGCCGTCGCCGACCCGCACACGAGGAGCCATGAACCGTCCGTACTCTCCCGCCGCCCACGCACGCCATGACACCGTCTCCGCCGGTCCGCCGCCGGGCGCCCGGCGGCTCAGTCTGGGCGTGGTGGCCCACGTCGATGCCGGCAAGACGAGTCTGACCGAAGCGCTGCTGCACGTCGGCGGTGCCATCGAGCGGACCGGCCGGGTGGACGACGGCACGACGCAGACCGACACGCTGTCCCTGGAACGGCGGCGGGGGATCACGATCCGTTCCGCCGTCGCGGCGTTCGAGATCGGCGGTGTCGCCGTCAACCTCGTCGACACCCCGGGCCATCCTGACTTCATCGCCGAGGTCGACCGCTCGTTGGCGGTCCTCGACGGCGCGGTGCTGGTGCTGTCCGCCGTGGAGGGTGTGCAGGCCCAGACCGTCGTGCTGTACCGGGCGCTGCGTCGCCTGGGCGTTCCCGTGGTCTTCTTCGTCAACAAGATCGACAGGGCCGGTGCCGCGCCCGGGAAAGTCCTGGGGAAGATGCGGAGCCGGCTGAGCCCGGCTCTCGTACCGCTGGGTGATGTGCACGCTGCGGGGACGGCCGCGGCCGAGGCCGTGCCGTGCGCGTGGGAGGACCCGGCAGAGGCCGAGCGGCTGACGGAGTTGCTCGCGGGCCATGACGAGGACCTGCTCACGGACTGGTTCGCCGGGGACCGCCCGGTCGGACCGCGGCGGCTGCGCACGGCCCTGGGACGTCTCACCCGCGCCGGCGCCGTGCATCCGGTGCTGTTCGGATCGGCCAGGACCGGGGCCGGCGTACCGTCCCTGATCGGCTGCGTCACCGAACTGCTGCCCGTGGCGCCCGGCGACGCGCGCACACCGGCGCTGGCGCAGGTCTTCAAGGTCGAGCGGTCACCGGGAGGGCAGCGGATCTGTACGGTGCGGATGCGTGCCGGAACGCTGCGCGTCCGCGACCGGCTGCCGCTCGGCGGCGACCGGCCGTCGGCGACCGTGACGGCCGTGGAGGTCTTCGAACCCGGCGATGCGGTCCGGCGCCCTCGTGCGACGGCCGGCCAGATCGCTCGCCTCGAAGGACTCGACGGCGCTCGGATCGGAGACTGGATCGGCCACCGCCCGGACGCCGCCGCGACGACGGCGGCGGCGGCGCTGCCGCAGCCGGGCTTCGAGACCCGGGTGGTCGCCCGTGATCCCGCCCGGCAGCCGGAGGTGCACCAGGCTCTGGCCGAACTCGCCGACATCGATCCGCTGATCGCCCTGCGGGGCGAGCGGGGCACCGCACGCATCAGCGTCTACGGGGAGGTGCAGCAGGAGGTCCTGGCCGACACGCTGGCGGCGGAGTACGGCATCGACGTCGACTTCCTCGACACCGGCGTGGTCTGCGTCGAACGGCCGTCGGGGTCCGGCAGCGCGGCGCTGCCATGGGCGAGGCCGGCCACCTGTACGGCTACACCCTCGCGGTGACCGTCGAACCCGCCGCGCCCGGCGCAGGCGTCGAACTCATCGTGACAGCGGACCGATTGACCCTGCCGCTGCACGTCTATGGCAACGTCGACGGCTACCGGACCGCGATCCTGGAGTACCTCCACGAGCCTCTGGCGGTCGGCCCGCGCGGATGGCGGGTCACCGACGTCCGGATCAGGGTCACCGGAAGCGGCTACGCTCCGGCGGGCCCACGCGCCGCGGACGTCCGGCGCACCACGGACCTGGCCGTCCGCGCGGCGATCGGCCGGGCCGGCACGACCGTCTGCGAGCCCGTCGACCGCTTCGTCCTCGAGACGCCGGCGGACGAACTCTCCGCGGTGCTGGCCCTGCTGGGCCGCCACGGCGCGGTCCCCGAAACCGTACGGGCCACCGGGCCGCTCGCGGTGATCACCGGAACCCTGCGGAAGGCCGAGGTGCAGGCGGTACGCGCGGGGTTGCACGGCGCGGCGCACGGTGAGGGCCTCCTCGACTCCGCGACCGACCACTACCGGCCCGTGCGGGCCCTCCGCGGGAGGCGGCGGTGAAGCCCTCGGCCCGCCCGGGTCCGGCCCGGCGCGACCCCTCGGCGGCTCGTACGCCGCTTCCTGGTCCGGAACTTCCTGCGGGCCGGGCTGCACCACGGCTGGTGGCTCCTCACCAGCCTGTACATGGCGATCGACGCGGCACTGTCCCCGCCGCAGCTCTTGGTCATCGCCGCCGTGCAGGGTGTGGCGAGCACCGTCTTCGAGGTTCCGGCCGGAGTGGTGTCCGACACCGTCGGCCGCAAGGCGGCGACACAAGCCGAGTACACCGGCGCGACCGTCTGCGCGTTCGGCCTGGCCGGCGTCTCGGGAGCGATGGGGCCGGGGAACACCGTGACCCTGGCCGCGTCACTCTCCGCGGCGAGCGCCGCGGTACTCACCCTGGCCCGGCTCCGCGGCCCCGATCCGACTTCCGCGGCGGACAGCCCACCTGTCAGCGGGCTGTCAGCCTGACGGCGGGCCCGCGGAGCGCCCGCTTCGACCGACGCGGACTCCGTCCGGGCAGCCGGTCGACGCGGGGGTGCCGTCATGGACCGGCGGGACCTCCCTCGCGGCTCACCTCTGTCGCCGCGCTGCTCGGCGGGAGACCGATGCCGTCAGTCCTGGGGCATCAGGACGCTGTCGATGATGTAGACGTTGGCGTTGGCCGTCCTGACGTTGCCGCAGACCACCTTCGCGGAGTCATTGACGGTGTACTCCTCGCCGGAGCCGGAGGTCATGAGCTTCGACTTCTCCAGGGTGTCGTACGAGCCCTTCTCCAGGTCCTCGGGGGCCAGCTTCTGTCCCACGACGTGGTAGGTGAGGATCTTGGTGAGCTGGGCCTTGTCGTTGAGGATCTTGTCCAGGTCGGCCTTCGGAATCTTGGCGAACGCGTCGTCGGTCGGCGCGAACACGGTGATGTCGTCGGCGTTGTTGAGGGTGTCGACCAGACCGGCCTTCTTCACGGCGGTGACCAGCGTGGACAGGGCCGGGTTGTTGGACGCCGCGGTGGCGACCGGGTCCTGGGCCATACCGTCGAAGGAACCCGCGCCGTCCTTCGGTACGGAGGAGCAGGCGGGACCGAACGGCTCGCTCGCGGCGGAGTCGGTGCTGCCGGAACCGGCCATGGAGTCCTCCGACGCGGTCGCCGACGCCTTGCTGGCGGTGTCCGACGCAGCCGAGTCACCGCCGTTGTCGGAACACGCGCTCAGCGCGAGCGGGAGAACGGCCGCCGCGGCGGCGGTCAGGGCGATACGGCGGATACGGGTCTGCATCATGATGTTCCTCCTGTGAACAATGTGGGTTGAATCGGTGCTACTTGGCGGTGGTACTTGGTGATGTGGTTGATGTGGTTGATGCGGACAAGGGAGCCTGCGCGGCGGTTGCCGGCCGGGTGGGGGAAGGAAGTTCCGAGGGGACGGGTCGGGGGCGGGTCACTCGACGGTCACCACGACCGAGTGCCAGCCGCTGGCACCGTCGGGCACGGTCCGGGTGCGCTTCTCGGTCTGTGTCTCGCCGGTGCGGTCCGTGGCCCGCACGGTGAGGGTGTGGCCGCCCTTACGGGCCTGCCACGCGTAGGACCACTGGCGCCAGGTGTCGCGGCTGTCCTCCGCGGCGAGGGTCGCGTCCCGCCAGGGGCCGTCGTCGATCCGGATCTCGACCTTGTCGATGCCGCGGTGCTGGGCCCAGGCGACGCCGGCCACCATGACGGTGCCCGCCCTCGGCCGGGCGAAGGGCTTGGGGGTGTCGATCCGGGACTGGGTCTTGACCGGTGCCTCGCGGGCCCAGTCGCGCTCGACCCAGTACGCGTCGTAGGCGTCGAACGTGGTCAGTTCGAGGTCATCGATCCACTTGCAGGCGGAGACGTATCCGTACAGCCCGGGGACGACCATCCGGACGGGGAAGCCGTGGTCGAAGGGGAGGGGTTCGCCGTTCATGCCGACGGCGAGGAGGGCGTCGCGGCCGTCCATGACGTCCTCGACGGGGGTGCCGATGGTCATGCCGTCCACGGAGCTGGCGACCAGCTGGTCGGCGGGCCCGCCCCGGGACGGCGGCACGACACCGCAGTCGGCCAGCAGGTCGGCCAGGCGTACGCCGATCCAGCGCGCGTTGCCCGCGTAGGGGCCGCCGACCTCGTTGGAGACACAGGTCAGCGTGATGTCCCGCTCGATCAGTTCCCGGCGCAGCAGGTCGTCGTAGGAGAAGGTGCGGGAGCCGCGTGTCCCCGCGCCGTGGACGCGGAGCCGCCAGGTCCCGGCGTCCACCTTGGGCACCACCAGCGCGGTGTCCACCCGGTAGAAGTCCTTGTTCGGGGTGCGGAAGGGGCTGACGCCCGCGACACGGACCTGGGCGCCCCTGGACACGGCGGGAGCGGGTGAGTCCGCGGACGGCAGGTCCAGGCTGTCGCGCGAGGCGACGGCGTCCCGGCCGTTCGCACCGTTCAGGGACCGCCCGAGCGCGCCGGCTCCCGCCGAGGCCACAGCGGTCGCGGCCGCCGCGACGACGAATCCGCGCCGGTCCCAGCCCTGCCCCTGCCCCTGCTCCCGCACGGGCCCCTCCGGGGGTTTCGCCGACGCGCGCCGTGATGTCGGCAGCCGGCCGGTGAGGAAGTACAGGAGCGCGGCTCCGGTGACCGCCCCCACCACTGACGGAAGGGCGTCGGCGAAGCCCGTCGAGTCGGGCCGGGCGGTGGCGGCCATGGCGCCGGCCGCGCCGAGGAGCAGGATCCCCGCGGCACCGGCCCGCCGGTACCGTGTGGCGAGCACACCGACGGCCAGGGCGAGCAGCGCCAGCACGGCGAGGATGCCCGACTGGAGGACGAGTTTGTCGTCCGTGCCGAAGGCGCGGATCGCCCAGTCCTTCACCGCGGCCGGCGTACGGTCGATGGCGGCGCCGCCGACCGCGATCACCGGGCCGGCCTCGGGACGGACCGCCGCGGCGGCCAGTTCGGCGACGGAGAGTGCCGCACAGCCGGCCAGCAGACCGCTCAGCGCGCCCAGCCCGAGGCGTGCCGTCCGTCCCGGCTTCCGTGTCTCCCGCTCTTCGTCGCTCACGTGGATGATCCGGGCCCCGTCGGCGGCCGGATTGGCCCTGGGTGCCGATGATTTCAGTTTTTTCCGGACCAATCCGCGGCTTTGGCGGCTACGGACGGGGGCGCGCGTGCAGATGTCACGTCCCGTTGGACACGTGGCCGTCGTCAGCGCCTGGGTGGCCGGGTTCACCGCCGCCCACGTCCTCGCCCTGACGGCCCCGCTGACGACTGCGCGACTCCCGGACGGGAGGACGAGAGGACGGGAGGACGAGAGGAGGGGGAAATGGGACGGCGGGGGGGCCGGAGGACCGGAAAGCGGGAGAGGGAGGGACGGTCTGGCTCAGGACGGCAGTGTCACCAGCGCCAGAGGCGTGGTGGTGGGCCGGTCCGAACCCCCCGCCGGTTCCACCGTGATCCCCACGGCCGAGGCGGAGTTCGCGGAACCGGCCAGGACGACGGCCTGGTCGGTGCGGTCCGCGTCCATCAGGCCCGCCGATCGCATGGTGCCGTCGACGTCGTACCAGAGCTGGTAGACCTTGCCGCCCGGCGGAGCGGTCAGGTCGGACGCCACCAGGACCGCCCTGTCCCGGGCGGCGGAGACGACGACCCTGGCGTCGTCGAGCGGGACGCGCCGCGAGACCGCGTCGGCCGCACCGAGTACCGCGATCAGTTCGTCCGTCCGCTGCCGGGTCCGCTGCGCCTCGGTCGCGGCGTCCTCGGCCCGGCCGTGCTCCCACACGGCGACGCCGCCGAGCCCGGCGGCCAGTGCCAGGCAGGCGGCCAGCACCAGCCGGGGAGCACGCCGCCGGAACGTGGCGGCCGGCCTGCGCGGACGCGTGCGCGGCGGGGACTGCCGAACCGTGGCGACACGGTGCAGTACCTCCTGCTTCATGCCGGGGCGCGGGGCGACCGCGACCGCCGCCGCGAGCTTCGCGGTGGTGGCGGTGAACTCGGCCACCTCCTCCGTACAGGACCGGCAGGCACTCAAATGCCGCTCGAAGCGTGTGCTCTCGTCCTCCGAGAGGGCGTGCAGGGCGTAGGCGCCGGTGAGGGTGTGCAGGTCGGCGTCGGTGGTCATGCGTTCACTCCCAGGCAGTCACGCAACCGGATCAGCCCGTCGCGCAGACGGGTCTTGACCGTTCCCAGCGGAACGGCCAACTGGGCGGCCACCTCACGGTAGGTGAGCCCCCGGTAGTAGGCGAGCGTGACGGACTGACGCTGCAGTTCCGTGAGTGACCGCAGGCAGCGGCGTACCTGCTCCCGTTCCAGGCGGTTCTCGACCTGCTCGGTCACCTCGTCGTACTCGGGCACCTGGTCCAGCAGCGCCGCCTTGTGGTCCCGGGCCACGGCCGCCTCGACGGAACGGACCCGGTCGATCGCGCGCCGGTGGGCGAGGGTGAGGACCCAGTTGACGACGGTGCCGCGCTCGGGCCGGTACCGGGACGCGGTGCGCCACACCTCCACCAGTACCTCCTGGGCGACCTCCTCGGACTGCGCCACATCACGCAGCACCGCGCGGACCACCCCCAGCACGGGGGCCGCGACGGCGTCGTACAGGGCCGCGAAGGCGTCGCTGTCCCCGCAGGACACCGCTTGCATCAGGGCCTGCAGATCCGGTTGGCGCGCCGGGGCGCGGCCGATGAATACGGGTTCTTCCACCAATTCCGTCCTTGTCCGGGCGAGGCGGTCGGCTGTCGTGATCCGGCGTGACATTCCGTAGCGCCGCGCTGCGGATGCCGGGCGCCGCGCGAACGGCGGGACCCGGGCACCTCTTGTCATACGTCACGCGGGGAATCCGGTCCTGTGAAGCAGCGGGATTGCTCCTGACCACGAGAATTTCCCGCCGCCCGGAGCCGTCGGCCGATGGGGCACGTCGGTGGGGCTCCGACCGGCCGATCCATCCGATCCGGACCCTTTCGCACTGTCTGCGTCCGTCGGACGCCACATGCCCTGTTCGTGCCACGTCATGCACATCGGCGCGCTCTCGGCCGACCGGGCCCCTCCAGACCCTGGCACGCACCCGGCGGTCCTCCGGCACCGAGCCGCACCGTCCCGGGAGTCCGCCGAACCGCGACCGCGTTACTTCGGGCCTTGTCGTCCCTCGGCTTCGAAGACGGTCTCGCCCTCGACCAACACCATCCTCACCTCGGTGGCGTGTACTTGGGTGATCGGTACGTCGAAGGGGTCCCGGTCCACGACGACGACGTCGGCGAGCATGCCCGGCTCGATGCGTCCGACCCGGTGCGCGCTTCCCTCCTGGCGTGCGGCATTGACCGTGAAGAGGCCGAAGGCCTGCTCCAGGGTGATCGCCTGGTCCGGGCCGAAGGAGTCGGCGCCGCCTCCCGGCTCCCGGCGGGTGACGAGGGTCTCGATGGCGGACCACGGATTCACCGACGGCACGACGCACCAGTCCGATCCCGCGACGACCAGCGCGCCGCCTTCCAGCATCTCGCGCACCGGCCACACCCGCCGGATCGCGGCCGGGCCGACGGCGGCCGCGATGTCGGCGCAGATGGGAGAGGGCCGCCACAGATAGGGCGAGACCTCGAACGTGGCTCCGATCCGCGTGGCGCGCACGATGTCGGACTCCGTCACGAACGTGCAGTGCCCCACGTTGTGCATACAGGGACCGGGCCCGTTGGCCGAGCGGGCGGCCTCGACGGCGTCGAGCGCCGCCCTGACCGCCGCGTCACCGGCCGCGTGGAACTTCACGGTGAGGCCCATCCGGTCGAACCGGGTCACCGCCCGGTCCAGGTCCGGCTGCGCGATCGCGAGCATCCCGTGCCGCCCGGCCTCGTCGTCGCGGCCCTCCACCGTGTCCGCGTAGGGCTCGATCATCGCCGCCGTGTGACTGTCCGTCGGCACCCCGTCCAGGAAGATCTTCACGCAGTCGGGGGCGACGCGGGCGCTCGCGCAGAGGTTCCGCATCGCGATCAGGTCGTCGCACCCGGGATCGTACGGGGACCACACCAGGCTCAGGCGCACCCGCTGCCTCACAGCTCCCCGCGCCGCGAGACGGGTGTAGGCGCGTAATTCGGAGCGCGGCCCGGCGGTGAAACCGACCGCGGCCTCGGTGAACGACGTGATCCCGTAGGAGAGCATCTCCCCCAGGGCCCACTCCAGAGCCGCCTCCACCTCCTCGTCGGCGGGTTTGGGTGCCGAGGCCGCGAGCAGCTCGGCGGCGGTCTCGCGCTGTACGCCGTTCGGATCGCCCGCGGTGTCCCGCTCGAAGAGGCCCCCCGGAGGGTCCGGTGTGCCGGGGCCGATTCCCGCGGCCCTGAGTGCCGCGCTGTTGGCCCACGAACTGTGGCCGCTGGTGTCCTCCAGGAGGACGGGACGGTCGGGGGCGATGGCGTCGAGCATGGTCCGGTCCGGGCTGGTGCCGAGCGCGGACGCGTCCCACTGCCCACCGAGGACCCAGGCGCCGGGGGCGGCCCGTGCCACGTGCTCGGCGACGATGCTCAGCGTCCGGGCCAGGTCCGAGCCCTGGGGGACCTTGCAGCGGCGTTCGCGGACCCCGGCGTAGACCGGGTGCACATGCAGGTCGTGCAGGCCCGGCAGGACGGTGCCCCCGGCCAGGTCGATCACCCGGGTGTCCGGTCCCCGCCGTTCGAGCAACTCCACGCCGCCGTCGACGGCCTCGATGACACCGGCGCGTACGGCGAGCCCCTCGGCCCGGCCGGAACCCGTCCTGACCTGCCCACCCACCAGAATCGTGTCCGCGTGACTGTCAGTCATGGGCTGCTCCGTCATGGGCTGCTCCGTCATGGGCTGCCGCACCTCCGGCTCAGCGACTGCACGATTCAGCGGCGGTTGATGAATCCGGCATCGACGGGCAGCGTGACACCGGTGACATAGCGGGCTTCGTCCGAGGCCAGCCACAGGACGGCGTTGGAGACGTCGAGCGGTTCGATCACGTCCACCGGCAGGGCGTTCGGCGCCCCGACGGACAGAATCGGGTCCTGGGCGACGAACTCGGCCATGACGGGGTCGGCGACCATGGGCGTGGCCACGCCGGTGGGGTGTACGGAGTTCACGCGAATGCTGTGCGGGGCGAGGTTGTTGGCGTACGTACGCATCAGCCCGACCAGGCCGTGTTTGGAGGCGGCGTAGCCCAGGCCGCCGTTGCTCGCCCCGCCGATGCCGACCAGCCCGGCGGTGGAGCTGACGATCACGATCGAGCCGCCCTGCCCGGCGTCGACCATGCAGGGGATGGCCGTTTCTATGGTGTGGAAGGTGCCGGAGAGGTTGACGTCGATGGCGTCGTGCCACGCCTGCACCCGGTCCTCCACGAGCAGCGGCGCGATCCCCGCGTTGGCGACCACCACATCGATCCGCCCGAACTCGGCGAGCCCCGCCTCGCAGGCCTCCCGCAGAGCGTCCCGGTCGCGGACGTCCGCCTGCCGCGCCACGACGCGGCGGCCCAGGTCCCGCACCTCCTCGACCGCGTCGCTCAGATCCTTCGGCGCCGACAGCGGGTAGGGCACGGTGTCGACGGACCGGCAGATGTCCACGATGACCAGATCGGCGCCCTCGCCGGCCATCCGTCGCACGACATCACGGCCCAGACCTCCGGCCGCCCCCGTCACGAAGGCCACCTTGCCGCCGAGACGCCCCTGAGCCGGTTCGGCATCCTCATCGGACATGTCACCAGTCCCTGCCAGTCCCTGCCGTACAGAAGCGGGCCGAGCCCGCCGCGCGGAGCCCTCTGGGTGATGTACCGCGCGACGGCTGGCCTGGCCAGGGGCCGGTCGAAAACCCGCACAGCCGACCGGCATCGGCCCTGGTTGCGCGTCACGTGTCAGCGAGGCCGGCCGGAAGGAGGTCCGTACGGAGAACGGTGTGGCTCCTGAGCTGAAATCGAGCTGCTCGTCAGGGTTTGCGCAGGACGATGGCGGCGTTGTGGCCGCCGAAGCCGACGGAGTTGGACAGCACGGCGGACAGGGCGGCGGGGCGGGGTGCGCGGGTGACGATGTCGAGGTCGATCTCGGGGTCGATGGTGTCGAGATTGGCGGTCGGCGGGATGACGCCGTGGTGCAGGGACAGTGCGCTGCAGGCGGCCTCGATCGCGCCGCCTCCGCCGATGGCGTGTCCGAAGACACTCTTGTTGGCGGTGACCGGTGGCGGAGTGCGGAAGACACGGCGCAGGGAGCGGGCTTCGGCGAGGTCGTTGAGGGTGGTGGAGGTGCCGTGGGCGTTGACGTGGTCGATGTCGTCCGCGGAGAGTCCGGCGTCGGTCAGGGCGGCGTGCATGGCGCGGGCGGCGCCTTCTCCGTCGGGATGGGGGGCGACGCAGTGGTGAGCGTCGCTGGTCATGCCCTGCCCGGCGAGTTCGGCGTAGACGGCGGCGTTGCGGGCCTGGGCGTGCTCGGTGCGTTCGAGGACCATGATGCCGGCGCCTTCGCCCAGGACGAAGCCGTCGCGGTCGGTGTCGAAGGGCCGGGACGCTGCGGCCGGGTCGTCGCGGCGGCCGGAGAGGGCGCCCATGCGCCAGAAGGCGACGGCTGCCCAGTGGGAGCGTACCGAGTCGGTGCCGCCGGCGATGACGATGTCGCAGTGGCCGGCGTCGAGGAGCATCTTGGCGGTGCCGAGGGCGGCGGTGCCGGAGGCGCAGACGGTGCTGGGGCACATGGCGGGGCCCCGGGCGCCGAGGTCGAGGCTGACCTCTCCGGCGGCCATGCCGGGCTGGCTGCGGGCGACCAGGCTGGGGGTGACGGCTCCGTACCGGCCTTCGGCGATCTTGTTGTGTTCGGACAGGTGGTCCATGGCGCTGCCGCCGACACCGATGACCACGCCGACCCGGGTGCTGTCCCACTCGGCGGGATACAGTCCGGCGTCGGCGACGGCCTCGCGGGCCGCGATGACGGCGAACTGGATGAAGCGGTCGGTGCGCCAGCGCAGCCCCCGGCCCAGTGAGGCGTTGAGGGGCTCTTGCGGGACGTGGCAGGAGAAGTCGACGGGCAGGCCCCGCAGTTCCGGGTCCGTGGCCGCGGTGGGGGCTGCGGTGAGCAGGTGGTTCCAGGACTGTTTGGCGCCGACACCGGCCGGGGTGACCAGACCGATCCCGGTGATGGCTATCGCGCGGCTCATCGGCGCGGGCCCGTGGTGCCGGCGCGGGCAGGCACACTGTCGTCGGTGACCGGGGCCGGCGCCCCGGCGGAACCCTCCGCCGGGGCGGTCGTGGAGGCGTGGGCCTCGGCCAGGATCCGGGTGATGGTCTGTTCGGTGTCGGCCAGGGTGGACCGGGGCCCGATGCCGGGGATGGTCTCCGGCAGGGACACTCTCTCCTCGTCCTCGATGATGGCCAGCAGTTCCGCCATGGCGAGGGAGTCCATGTTCAGCTCTTCGAAGGTGGCTTCGGGGCGTACCAGGTCCTTGCTGACCTCGAAGTGTTCGTGCAGCAGAACGGGAATGCGCTCTGCGAGCGGCTGGGGCGTCATGCGCTCTCCTTGGTGACGGGGTGAAGAACCGCTGCGGTCGCGGCTTGTGTCATGTGCTGGCCAGCAGCGGGGCGGTGCGCCGTGGGGGGTGGCTCAGGGCGGCTTGGAGGTACGGGGCCTCAAGGGCGGGCGGGGCGGTGACGCCGTCACGCTGTTCGGCCAGGTCCAGGGCGGTGCGCTCGTATCGGCGGCGGTGGTAGCTGTAGCGGTCCGCGCCGGGCAGTGAGGAGATCAGGAGGCTCTCCAGGGCGGTCGGGTCGGGCAGCTCCTCGACGATCCGCAGATCGGTCCAGGACGCCGCGGCGGCCATGGCCGTGAGCCACTGGACGATGGGGGTGTCCACCGGATGGACGACCTGCCGGGTGGTGGTGCCCGGACCGCGGTCGTCGCGGGCCAGACGGAGCATGGCGTCCGCGGCGTACTCCACAGGTATCGCGTTGATCTGTCCGTCGCCGCGGCCGGGCAGCCGGATCAGCAGCCCGCCGCGTGCCGTCAGCGTGAGTCCGAAGCGCTCGGCAAGGCAGTGCGGGCCGCGAGCGGCCAGCCTGCCCAGTCTCAGCCGCAGTGCCGCATACGGGTGACGCGGCCCGCGCGGGACAGGCGGCCGGTCGCTCAGCAGAACGCTGGGGCGCAGCACCAGGGCGCGACGGCCATCGGTGGCCCAGCCGCGGACCAGGTGCTCGGCGTGGTACTTGGATTCCTCGTAGGGCGTCAGGAAGCCGTACGAGGAGTCCAGATCGTTCTCGCCGATCAGGCCGGTGGCGCGGCCGCCCGCGACGAAGGCCGTGCTGATGTGGACGAAGCGCGGCCGTCGGGAGCCGGCCGCGGCCAGGTCGAGCATGTGGCGGGTGCCGTCCACGTTGGCACGGCTGACGACGTCCAGGGGTGCCTCGAGGTCGGTGCGGGCGGCGCTGTGCCAGATTTCGTCGATGCTGTCGGCCAGTTCCTGGAACTCGGCGGCTCGGGCTCCCAGGTGGTCCTGCTCAAGGTCTGCCGGCACGGCCCGCAGCCGACCGGCACGCAAGTGGTCCGCCGCCTCCGGGACGCCGGCGAAGCGGAGGGCCCGCTCCAGACGGTCGGTGGCCGACCACGGTGTGCCGCGCACCAGGGCCAGCACGGTGTCTCCTGCCGACAGCATGCGGGCCATCAGATGGCAGCCGAGGAAGCCGGTCGCCCCGGAGAGTGCGATGGTGGGCATGGAATGAGCACCTTTCTGCCTGGGCCGGTCACCGGTTCATGGCCGTGGTGCCGACCGGACCGGCCGCGGGTGGAGCCGTCTTGAGCCACCGCGACGTGTGCTGCGCAGACTGAAATGTGCTGACATTTCACAAAAAGGGTCGGTGGGGGGCGCCCTGTGGCCATACTGCCGCCGGGCAACGCCCCGCGCATGCGGGATGGCCCGAACGGGAGGTGCCGGCCATGTTCCTGTCCTGACAACGCCGGGCGTTCCCTGTCACCGCGTCACCGCGTCACTGGCGAGTCGAACCGCTTCCGCCATCCGACTGGGGGAGATCGGGCCGGGGGTGCGGAAGCGCGTCGGCGGAGACCGCTGGGAGGGTGGGGCGCAGCCAGGCGGGCGCCCACCAGTTGGCCCGGCCGAACAGGGCCATCAGCGCGGGTACCAGCAGGCCCCGTACCAGGGTGGCGTCCATCAGCGCCGCCAGTGCCAGACCGACACCGATCAGTTTCAGGAAGACCAACTGCGAGGCGGCCAGCGCGCACATCACCACGGTCAGGATGACCGCAGCCCAGGTGAACAGGGAGGCCGTACGGTCCACCCCGCGTACCACCGCCAGGGTGCCCTCCCCGGTGACGCGGTGTTCTTCCACGATGCGCGCCAGCAGGATGATCTCGTAGTCCATCGACACGCCGAAGGCGATACAGAACACCAGCACCGGCAGCAGCACATCGATACTGCCCGTGACGGTGAACTCCCCGACCAGCCACCGCAGATGCCCCTGCTGGAAGATGAGGACGACGGTACCGAACGTCGCGCACAGGCTGAGGGCGTTCAGCAGGAGGGCTTTGAGGGCCAGGACCGGGCGGCGGGTCAGTGCCAGCACCAGGCACAGCAGCGTGACCGCGGTCAGCCCCAGCGCCCATGCCAACCGCGCGGCCAGGGCATCCCGCGCATCGGCCAGCCGTGCCTGCGGACCGCCCACCAGCACCGGGACCGGGGCCGGCAGGCCGCGGACGCGGCGTACCAGGTCCGCACCGGCCGGTGCTGTCGACGGACCGGCCGCGTCGACGCGCAGATACGCTCCGGAGGAGGACACCGGGCGGTCCGTGGGCGGCGCCGGCACCGGGGTGCGCCGGCGGTCATGGTAGGTGCCGGTGGCGGTCCGGACCCGTACTGCGCCGGGCAGGGCGGACACGTCTCGTGCGTAGGCGTCCAGCAGCCGCGCACGCTGCGGTCCGGGCGCGAGGTCCGGCAGCACCACCGTGAGGGCGGTCACGTCGGCGGCTGCCGGATAGTCACGCAGGAAGGTCTCGGTGGCTCGGGCGGCAGGCGCCTCGGGCGGCAGCACCCGGTGATCGGACAGTCCCGACCGCATCTGGGAGAACGGCGACGCCAGCACCGCGAGCAGCATCACCAGGGGCAGGGCGATCCACAGCGGCCGCCGCGTCGCGGTCTCGGCGATCCGTCCCCACCGGCCCAGCTCTCCGTCGCGCCGGCCGGACAGTGTGCTGCGCCAGCGGGCGAGGACATCGAAACGGTCCAGGTGTCCGGTCAGCAGCCCCAGGAGCGCGGGCAGCAGCACCAGGCTGCCGACGAGCGCCGTGAGCGTCACGGCGATGCCGCCCAGGGCGACCGAGCGCAGCAGCGGATGCGGGAAGACCAGCAGGGTCGTCATCGCGCAGGTGACCGTGGCCGCGGAGAAGGCCACCGCCCGGCCCGAGGAGCCCAGCGTGGCCGACAGTGCCGCACCCGGTGCGGTCGGACGGGCCAGTTCCTCCCGGTAGCGGCTGATCAGGAAGAGGCTGTAGTCCAGGGCCAGACCGAACGCGAGTGCCGTACTGATGTTCACCGCGTACACCGACACCTCGGTGACCTCGCTCAGACCGCGCAGCACGGCCCGGGTGCCCAGCACCGTGAAGACGCCCACCACCACCGGGAGCGCGGCCGCCACCGCGGAGCCGAACACGACCAGCAGCAGCCCTGCCGTCACCGGCAGGGCCAGCAGTTCCCCACGCTCGGCGTCACGCTCGGCCTGCGCGGCCACCGCGTCGCGTACCACCGCCTCACCGGCCGCCGACACCCTCACCGCGCCATGCCGGCCGGACAGGCCGGCCACCGCCCGGCGGGCCGGGCCGACCTGGTCCCGCACCCCACTGTCCAGCCATGCCACGATCGCGGCACCCCGCCCGTCACGCGAGCGCAGCCCCGCCGTCCGGTGAGCCGTCCAATAGGACATGGAGCGCTCCACGCCGGGGCGGTGGTTCAGGCGCCGCTCCAGGCGTGCCGCGGCCGCGGTGACAGCCGGGCTGCCGAGCGACTGCCGGGCGTCCACGAGCAGCACGATGTCCGGCGGGTCCGCCTCGAACTGCCGCGCCAGAACAGTGGCCGCCTGCACCGATTCCGCCCCCGGCGGCATCACGCCCTCGCTGAGCCGGCGATCCTCCAGCCCCACCGACCACCAGCCGGTCACCAGCATCGTCAGCCCGAGGACGACGACCACCGTCCAGTGCCGGCGCGCCGCGATAAACCCTCGGCACCCACCCGCGGGCCCCGGCCGGGGCGGTGGTCCGGCACTTCGTGACCCTTCGGAAGGCGACTTCATCGGTCTCCACGGAACAAGAGCGTCCTCCGGCCGACCGGAGCGGCACCGAAGGGTCAACGCGCGGTGGCCCGCGCCGGACCGGCGCGGCCAGACCCGAAGGACGCGAGGCGGTGGGTGCCCGGCAGCCACCTCTCCGCCCTGTCCCGCAGGTGAGTCGTACAGCGGACAGCCTTTCGCCCCCTATGCGCGGTCAACTATTCAGACATAGTTGCATGAGATACCACAAAAGAATGCGATGAGAGTGGCACGTTGCACGTTCACTCGTTCCAGGACGGCGACGCTCAGTACCTTGCCCAGGTAGTACGAGGTCTCCTCGATCGATGCGGCGTCGCCGGCCTTCTCCTGAGGGGTGTGGGACATGATCAGGGCCGGCTGTGGTGGCCGCCTTCGAGCGGACTGCTTCGGTCCGATCGTCGCCGGATTCCTGGCCGACAGCGAGCCGGGCTTCATCCTCGGGTCGGACCTGGCCGACGCGCAGAGCCTTTCAGAGCAGGCCGAGACCGAGCCGGCGGTGACAGATGAGGGCTGCGGCCATGCCGGCGAAGGCAGGGGGAAGTCACCTATGGCGTGGGCAGGGCGGGGTGTAGTCGAGGCGGGGGAAGTGGCGGGCCCATCGGGTACGGCTGATGGTGTCGTGGACGCGGTCGCAGGCGTCGGCGAGCGCCCGGTCGAGGTCGGTGTACCAGATCTGGACGCCGTGGTGGGCGGTCACGGTGAGGAAGGTGTCGTCTGTTTCGAGGTAGCGCACTTCCTTGACCGTCCCGCCGGGGTTCGTGAGGCGGGCCAGAGGAGCGGGACGGGCGCGGTCGGTCACGTCCCAGACGTTCACCGCGCCGTCCACGCCGACGGTCACTGCCGTGCGGCCGTGGGAGGCGAAGGCCACGCTGGTGACGATGTCGGAGTGTCTGGCCAGTTCGCGCGGCTCACGGTACCGGGGGAGATCACTGACGTCCCACAGCTTCGCCGTGCGGTCGTCGCTTCCGCTGACCAGGGTGCGTCCGTCCGGACTGTAGGCGAGGGCGTCGACGAAGTGCGTGTGCCCCTTGAGGACGGCGACGGGGGCGGCGTGACGTGGGTCGGTCACGTCCCAGATGCGGACGTGGTGGTCGTTGGAGCCGGAGGCCAGGGTATTGCCGTCGGGGCTGAAGACCACCGGTTTGACGTCGCCGTGGTGTCCGGTGAGTTTGTCGAGTACGCGGGGGCGGGCCGGGTCGGTGATGTCCCAGAGACGGATGGTGTCGTCGTAGCTGCCGGTGGCGGCCACGCGGCCGTCGTGGCGCACAGCGACGGAGTAGACGAAGCCGGTGTGCTCAGCCGGCCGCTTCGACAGCGCTCTGGGGTGGAGCGGGTCGGTCGCGTCCCACAGCCGGAGCGTGCCGTCGCTGTCCACGCCGAGCAGCGTGCTGCCGTCCGGGGTGAACTGGATCGGGCCCAGGCCGGCTCCGCCGGTGGTGCCGAGCCGGCGGGGCCGGCGTGGATCGCTCATGTCCCACAGGGCGATCTCCGAGCCATCTGCCATGGCCAGCATGCGGCCGTCGGCGGACACAGCCGGTGTGTGCCCGACCAGTTCGGGTCCGGTCGCGTCGCGGCCGGCCGACGTGACGGACAGGGAGCTGAGCAGCGCGTTGCGCGTACGGTCCTGCGGAGTCTGCCGGTAGGCGGCCAGCGCCACCTGGACCGCCAGTGACGGATCGTGCGGGCTGAGACGGACGGCTTCGTCGGCGGCCCGCAGCGCTACGGCCTCGTTGCGCTGCTGGGTGACGGTGCTCCGCGCCCGTACGGCGAAACCGGCGGCGGTCACAGCGCACACCAGCAGGACCACCAGGGTTCCGGCCAACTGGCGCAGACGGCGCAGACGGAGGCGGTCGCGCTGGTGCGACTGCCGGGCCGCCGACTCACTGGCGTCGAGGAAGGCGTGTTCCCGGGCGGTCAGTGTCTGTGGCGGGAGATCCTTCACCGCGTCGAGACGGACCCCCCGGTACAGGCTGTCGGGGTCGTGGTCGAGGGACTCCCACAGTGTGGTGGCCTCGGTGAGCGCACGGTGCAGACGTACGTGGCCGCGGTCCTCGTCCAGCCAGTTGCTGAGCCGGCTCCAGCAGCGGATCAGCATTTCGTGGGCGAGTTCCACATGGTCGCCGTCGGCTGTCAGCAGCCTGGCCCGGGTCGCCTCCTCAAGGACGAACCCGGTGTCGGAACCGCTGTCCAGTTCCCGCCGCGGCACACGGCGTTTGGTGTCCTCGGTGCCCTCGCCCAGCGCGACGAGCCGCAGGAACACCTGTCGCGCGGCTTCCTGCCGATCGCTGCTCAGTGCGTGGTAGAACTTCTCGGCGGTCTGGGTGAGCGCGTCCTCGAAGCCGCCCGCCGCGCGGTAGCCGGCCAGCGTGAGGGCGTTGCCCCGCCGTCGCTTCCAGGTCTCCAGCAGGGCGTGCGAGAGCAGGGGCAGCGCGCCGGGCCGGCCGTGGGCGTCGGCCATGAGGGTCGTCAGCAGGGCGCTTTCGACGGTGAGCCGGGAGCGGGCGGCCGGCTGGACGACCGCCGACCGCAGTTCCTCGGCCGTCATCGGACCGACGGGACGGTGGGCGTGGGGAAGAACCTCGACGAGGCACGGCAGCCGCGTGCAGTGCGTGTAGAAGTCGGACCGCACGGCGATGGCGACCCGTGTGCGGCTGTCGGGGGCCTGCGCCGCGTGCACGAGCGCGGCGACGAACCGCTCCCGTTCCCGCACGTCACGGCAGACGGTGAACACTTCCTCGAACTGGTCCACGACCACGAGCAGTTCGTCCGCCGAGGCGTCCGCCTCCCGCTGCCCGGCGAGGATTTGCCGCGCCGTCCGGTGGAAGGTGCGCGGCTCGGCTGTCAGGGCGGCGTGGAGCGGGCCGGGAGCGGTGCCGGCGCGGGCCGCCAGCCGGACGGCGCACTCCTCCAGCGGATGCGGGCCAGGTGTGAAGACCAACGAGACGACGCCAGGAAAAGCGGGAAGCACACCTGCGCGCAGCACCGACGACTTACCGGATCCGGATGCCCCGAACAACACGAGAAGACGTTTTTCCTGCAAGTGTTCGACGAGTGCACCGGTGAGTTTCTCACGCCCGAAGAAGAATCCGGCGTCGGCCTCCTCGAAAGCGATCAAGCCAGCGTAGGGAGGTCTGGCCGTGTTCTTCTTCTGGTCCTCCGCACCGGCCCGCGCAGCGTCTGTCCCCGCGCACGCGTCAGCCGTCGATTGCCAGAACAGCTTCCACTGTCGCTCGTCGCCACCGCAGGCACGGACGTAGGCGAGGGTGACGTCCCAGCTGGGCAGTTGACGCCCTGCCGCGGCCGAGGACAGCGTCGCGATCCCGTAGTGCGTTCTCCTCGCGAGGTCCCGGTAGGTGGGCCGGCCGGCTTGTTCCCGCAGTCTCCGTAAACGCGCCGCGAATTCGAACAGAGGACCGCCGTCCGGGTCCAGAGGACTTTCTCCTCGTGGCACACTCCCACCCCTCCCCGGGTCACACGCATTGTTCGGCATCTGTTTGTTCAGCACCGGACGACCCGAATTGAACAACAGATTAGCGGCTACAAACGGTGCATCAGGTCCCGCACCGAGGACCGGACAACGAACGGAAAAGAGGAAGCTCATGAAGACTCGTGTACGGGCGGTTCTGCCCGCGCTCCTGGTCTCCGCCCTGGCCGTGCTCGGCGTGGGCACGGCCGTGCCCGCCGTCGCCGCCCAGACCTCGTCCTCCTCCCAGCAGTCGCCGGCCGAGGGACAGGACGTCTACCGCGGCTGGTACCTCTCCAAGGAGAGCTGCCGTGACGCCGGCGACGCCGGCATCACGCGCGGACACTGGGACAACTACAGCTGCGCCCCGGGCAAGGGCGGATTGCTGCACCACCTGTGGTCCAACCGCTGATTCCCTGACCGCCCGGCGGTCCGGTAACGGGGGGCGGGAGGCGGTACGCACGACAGCGCGTACCGCCTCCTACGAGCCTTGAATCACCCACGCGAGGCGAGCGGGGACTGACCGCCGTGCCCGGATTCGCTCGCCGCGGCCCTTGACGGTGCTGCTACCACGTTCACACCCGCCTCCGTGTCTCAAGGTCCCCGGCCTCACCGACGCCGGTCTCACCAACCGGTTCCGTACGTTCCGTACGCGGGCCACCGATGCCGATGCGGACGTACTCCTACGGAGGAAACATGAGACTCATCTGGCTGGCCGTGATCAGCGCGCTCCCCCTCATGGTGGTGTCCAGGCCGCACACGCCGCGTACCGTTCCGACAGAGCAGATCGCCGACTGGCTGCTCGCGCTCGCCGCCTTGGTCGCCGTCGCCGCTGTGTTCATCGGCCTGGATCTGCTGCTCCGCTGTGTGACCCGCCCCGCGAACAGCGACGGACCTGACGGCTGACCCCTCACTCGGTGTCCCGCGAGGCCCGACCTCAAACCCAGGTGCCGTCCCATTCGGCGTGCACCGCCCGGATCCGCCCGGCCGGCGCGGCATCGTCCCGCTCACGGGCGGTCCGCGCCGCACGGCCGGTCCGCCACTTGTAGAAGCTGGAGCGGGTCACCTCCAGTGCCTGTCACAACCGCTGCACGCCCCAAGGGTGGTGGTGGTCCTCCATGAAACGGCAGCGGTTCACCAGTTCATCCCGGCGGGGCCCGCTCGGCCCGCACCCAGTTGCGCAGCGCCTCCCTGCTGATTCCCAGGAAGACCCGCTGCCGCGATCTCGGCATCCCGTGTACGCGGAACCGCCCTCGTCGGCTCCCGCCGTCAGGCCCCGCGGCACATGTACGGAGTGGGAGAACCGCCGCATACCGACATAGGAGGAGGCGACGCCTTGCGCCACTCCGGACGCCGTCGCGGCGCACATAAGCTGGTGCGCATGACCTCAGTGGAGGAGGACCGCCCGCGCGCACTGCTCGCGGGGGCTTCGCGGCGATGGGTGCGGCTGCTGCCGTGGGCCGTGGCGTTCGTGCTGTGCGTCGCCCTGCTGCCCACGACCATCGTGGTCCTCACCGCCGACTACGGCCTGACCGGAGGCGTCGCCGCCGGGTTGGCCGTCGCGCAGGCCGCGCCGCTGCTGCTCGCCGTCGTACGGCCGCTGCGGGCCTGGTACGTGGTCTTCGTCGCGGACGTCGCCGGGGCGCTCGCCCTGCTCACCGTCGACTTCCAGGAGCGGCTGCTGTGGCCGTTCCCGCCCATGGAGATCGTCGGGTACGTCGGCCTCTGCCTCGCCCTGGGGCTGCGCGAGCGGCGCCGGACACTGCTGCTGGTGTGGCTGGCCACGGCCGCCGCGAACGTGGCCCTGGGGTTCGTCGCGCCCCATGGCTTCGGCGCCATGAGCCTGCTGTTCACCATCCTCGGGGGCGTCGCGCTCCTGCTGGGCGGTGTGCTGCGCGAGCGGTCCGAGGTGCAGCGCAGGCTGGTCGAGCAGGAGACGATCAGCGAGGCCGAACGTGGCCGGCGGACGCTGCTGGAGGAGCGCGCCCGGATCGCCCGCGAGCTGCACGACGTGGTGGCACACCACATGTCCGTCATCACGGTGCAGGCGGACACCGCGGAGTACCGCCTCGACAGGCTGCCGCCGGACGTGCGGGAGGAGTTCACGTCCATCGCGGCGACCGCGCGCGAGTCGCTCGGCGAGATGCGACGCCTCCTCGGCGTGCTGCGCAGCGAGGAGGCGCACGGCGAGCTCGTGCCCCAGCCGGGCCTGGCGCAGATCGGGCAGCTGGTGGAAGTCACGGCGAGGGCCCGCGGGCCGGTGGAGTTCACCCCTTGCGACGTCGAGGTGCCCGAGGCGGTCGGCCTGTCCGCGTACCGGATCGTCCAGGAGGCTCTCTCGAACGTCGTGCGGCACGCGCCGGGTGCCCGTACGCAGGTGTCGCTGTCGCTGTCGGTGACGGAGACGGAGACGGAGTCCGATCCGCGGGGCGGTGCGCGGCTCACCGTCCTGGTCGTCAACGGACCGCCGCCCCAGCCGTCCGACGGGCCGCTGGAGGTGGGCGGCACCGGGCACGGCCTCGTCGGCATGCGCGAGCGGGTGCGGCTCGTCGGCGGCAGCCTCGACACGGGGCCGCTGCCGGACGGCGGCTTCCGGGTCGCCGCCCAACTTCCCCTCGACTGAGAAGGACTTCACGTGACTACGCGCGTCATCATCGTCGACGACCAGGCCATGGTGCGGGCCGGCTTCGCCGCCCTGCTGGCCGCCCAGAGCGACATCGACGTGGTGGGCGAGGCCCCCGACGGCGCGCAGGGCGTCGAGCTGAGCCGGCGTACCCACCCGGACGTCGTGCTGATGGACGTGCGGATGCCCGAGATGGACGGGCTGGAGGCCACACGCCGCATTCTGGAGCCGGCACCCGGTGGTGGGGGCACCTCCCACGCCCTTCAGGCAGTGGGGGAACACCGGCCGCGCGTCCTGATGCTCACCACCTTCGACGTCGACGACTACGTCTACGAGGCGCTCCGGGCGGGCGCGAGCGGCTTCCTGCTCAAGGATGCGCCGCCGGCCGACCTCATCGCGGCGGTCCGCGTCGTGGCCTCGGGCGACGCGCTGCTCGCCCCTTCCGTGACGCGCCGCCTCATCGCGGACTTCGCCAAGCAGCGTCCCGCCGTCCGGGGCAAGCCCGCGCTGCGGCTCAAGGGCCTGACGGAACGCGAGACCGAGGTCCTCACGCTGGTGGCCCGCGGACAGTCGAACGGGGAGATCGCGCAGACGCTGGTGCTGGCTGAGCAGACGGTGAAGACGCACGTCAGCCGCGTCCTGACCAAGCTCGACCTGCGCGACCGCGCCCAAGCGGTGGTCTTCGCCTACGAGTCGGGGCTGGTCGCTCCGGGTGAGTAGGACCGCCCCGCCCCTCCTCCACCCCCTACCGCGGTAGCACCCCCACATTGGCTCCCCGGTATGACGCCCGGCGCCCAGCCGTCCCCGCACTCTTCACCCGTCACAGAAAGTGCACATGAGAGGGAGACGGGACATGAGGCTACGCAGGAGCAAGCGGCAGAAGGCGGACGACCGGCCGGAGGCGGACGACCGGCCGGAGGCGGACAACCGGCCCGAGGTTCCGGCCGCCACGCCCGGTCTCGCCGTCGAACTGCGCGACGTCCGGCGGCAGTACGGCCGCGGGGCGGGCACGGTGCACGCCCTCGCGGGCATCGACCTCGCCCTGCCGCGCGGCACGTTCACCGCGGTCATGGGCCCGTCCGGGTCCGGCAAGTCCACCTTCCTGCAGTGCGCCGCCGGGCTCGACCGGCCGACGACGGGATCCGTGCGCCTCGGCGGCACGGAGATCACCGGCATGAGCGAGAACGAACTCACCGAGCTGCGCCGCGGCCGACTCGGCTTCGTCTTCCAGGCGTTCAACCTGCTGCCGTCGCTGACCGTGGAGCAGAACGTGCTGCTGCCCATGCGTCTGGCCGGGCAGCGCCAGGACCGGCGCCAGGCGCTGGCGGTACTCGCCCGGGTCGGACTCGCCGACAAGGCGAAGCGCCGGCCCGGGGAGCTCTCCGGCGGTCAGCAGCAACGCGTGGCCGTCGCCCGCGCCCTGGTCACCGGCCCCGACGTGATCTTCGCGGACGAACCCACCGGCGCCCTCGACACCGGCACCGCCGCCGAGGTTCTCGGCCTGCTGCGCGACGCGGTGGACGCTCTGGGTGCCACCGTCGTCATGGTCACCCACGACCCGGCCGCGGCCGCCTGGGCCGACCGTGTGCTGTTCCTCGCCGACGGCGCCTTCGCCGACCACCTGGAGCGCGGTTCGGCGGAGCGGATCGCGGCACGGATGGCCGTGCTCACCTCGCGCGCCTCCCGCTCCGGTGCGATGGCGGGGGTGGCGGCATGAGGCGCCCCAACGGACTCGCCCGTGAGGCCGTCCGCTTCAGACCCGCGTCGTTCGCGGGAACCTTCCTCGCGCTGCTGATGTCCGCACTGATCGTCTCGGCCTGCGGAATCCTGCTCGAGACCGGCCTGCGCGCCTCCGTGCCGCCGGAACGGTACGCGAACGCGCCGGTCGTCGCGGCGGCGGACCAGAACGAGTACGTCGTCACCGGCAGCGGCGAGGACCGCGAGAAGGAGGCGACGCCCCTGCCGGACACGGCACGGATGGATGCCGCGCTGGCGGCGAAGGCCGCCGGGGCGCCGGGTGCGGCCACCGCCGTCGCGGACTTCACCTTCCCGGTGCGCGCGACGGACGCCGGCGCCCGTGCGCTGACTGTTCCGGGCGGTGTGCTCACCGCGCACGGATGGGGCTCGCACACCTTCACCGGCACCTCGCTGGCCAGCGGCTCCGCACCCCGCGAGGGAGAAGTCGTCCTCGACGCGGGAACGGCCCGCGCCGCGCACGCCGCGGTCGGCGACACCGTCGTACTGGAGACCGCCGCCGGCCGGCAGGACTTCCGCGTCGCCGGCGTCGCCGAGGCCGGCCCCGCGGAGACCGCCCGCGACTCCGGCGACGCGGCCCTGACCTGGTTCGCCGACACCCAGGCCCCCGTGCTCGCCGGGCATCCCGGCAAGGCCGACGCCGTCGTCGTGCTGGCGGAGGACGGCACCGGCGCCGACACCCTCGCCGGCGCCGTGAAGCAGGCCCTGGCCGGCTCTGGCGTCCAGGTCCGCACCGGCGACGACCGCGGTGCCGTCGAGGACCCGGGCCTCGGGTACGCCAAGGTGACTCTCTTCGGAATCGGCGGCTCCTTCGGCTCCATCGCCGCCATCGTCGCGGTCTTCACGGCCGCCGGGACCGTCGCGCTCTCGGTCCGTCAGCGGGCCCGCGAGTTCGCCCTGCTGCGCGCCGTCGGCGCCACCCCGCGGCAGGTCCGCCGCGCGGTCGCCTCCGAAGCACTGCTCGTCGCGCCGCTCGCCGGGATCATCGGCTGCCTGCCCGGCATCGGGCTCGCCCACTGGTGGTTCGGGCAGCTCCAGGACCGGGACGCCGTCCCGCGCGCCGTGGACCTGCACGTCTCCGGGCTTCCGCTGCTCGCGGCCGTCGTCATGGGGCTGCTCACCGCGCTCGGCGCAGGCTGGGCGGCCGGGCGCCGGCCCGCCAGGACCAAGCCCGGACAGGCGCTGTCTGACGCGTCGGTGGAGCGGCTGCGGACCGGTCCGGCCCGTACCCTCCTCGGCGTCGGCGCCCTCGTCGGCGGCGCGATCCTCACCGGCGTGTCCGCCCGCTCCGCCGGGGACGACGCGGCCGGCGCCGCCCTCGGCGTCGTCATGCTCTTCATGCTCGCCGTCGGGCTGCTCGGCCCGCTGGTGGCACGGCTGTGCGCCGGCCTGTTCAGCCTCCCGCTGCGCGGCGCGGGCCCGTCCGCCGAGCTCGCGGCCGCCAACTCCCGTGCCAACGCCCGCCGTCTCGCCTCCGCGATCACCCCGATCGTGCTCGCCGTGGCGTTCTCCTCGACCCTCGTGTTCATGCACACGAGCGAGACCCACGCCGCCGGCAAGCAGCTGCGCGCGGGCATCACCGCGGACCACGTGGTGACGGACCCGGCCGGGCTCCCCGTGGACGCGGCGGCACGCGCCGCCCGCGCGCCGGGCGTGAAGGCGGCCGTCGGGCTGCTGAACACGCAGGTGCTGGTGCCGACCGGCTCCGGCGAGTTCAAGTCGCTCCAGGGCGCGGCCGCCCAGGGCGTCACCGGCTCCGGCGCCGAACTGGCGAAGGTGCAGGACCTGGACGTACGCGACGGCAGCCTCGACCGGCTCGGCGAGGGGCGTATCGCCATCGACAAGACCCTGGCGGCCTCGGCGGACGCCGGTGTCGGCGACCGGCTCCCGCTCTACCTCCCCGACGGGACGGCAGTCAGCCCCGAGATCGTCGCGGTCTACGGCCGCGGCCTCGGCCTGGCCACGGTGACCATGGACCGGGCGTCCCTGGCCGGGCACGTCACCTCGGGCTTCGACAGCACGCTTCTGGTACGGGGCGGCTCGGCGGAGTCACTCACCGCCCTGGGCGAGGTCACCGACGCCTCCGGCCACGCCACCGAGCAGAACCGCGACGCGAAGCTGGGCGCCTGGATGAACAACACCATGGCCGCGGTCCTCGGTGGGTTCGCCGCCGTCGCCGCGGTGAACACCCTGGTGATGACGGTCCTGGACCGTCGCCGCGAGCTGGGCATGCTCCGCCTCGTCGGCGCCACCCGGCGTCAGGTGATGACGATGCTCCGCTGGGAGGGGCTGCTGGTCGCCGTGGTGGGCCTGGTCCTCGGCTCCGCGATCGCCGCGGCCACGCTGATCCCGATGATGAGCGGCGTGACCGGTGACATGCCGTACGTGCCCCCGCTGGTGTACGGATGCTTCGCGTTCGCCGCCGTCGGCCTGGCCCTGTCGGCGGTCACACTGCCGGCCCGGGTCGCGCTGCGCCGCTGGTCCTAGCCCGTCCGGGGCGGCGGCCGGCATCGCATCGGCCCCCGTACCCGGCTCTCACGCAGCGCCACATGCCGTGCCCCCCCCCGCTGCCCCTTTCTCAACTCACCCGGTAATGACGGAAAGGACACTCATGACCACGACCCTGGCTCCCCCGGTCCCCATCGGGAAGGCCGCTGTCGGAGCCCTCGGTCTGCTGGCGCTGTCCACCGGCGCTCTGGAGTCGGTGGTGTCACCGACGATCCCGCTCCTGGAACGCGAACTGGACATGAGCCAGTCCGAAGGGGCGCTGCTCAGCATCGTGCTCCTCATCACCGGGGCACTCATCACGCCGTTGGCAGGCAAGTTCGGCGACCGCTACGGCGGGAAACGGGTCCTGATCCGGCTGATGGCGGTCGTCGCGGTCGGCGGCACGGTGTCCGCCCTGGCCACGAACCTGCCCGTGCTGCTGCTCGGGCAGGTGCTGCAAGGGGCGATGGTGGGCGCGCTTCCCCTGTCGTTCATCGTCGTGCGCAAGAACCTGCCCCCGGGAGAGTCGAAGGTCGCCATCGGGGTGGTCAGCGGACTCTTCGTCGGGGGAGGCATGGTCGGCATGCTGTCGGCCGGGCCGGTGGCGGAAGAGCTCTCCCGGCACTGGATGTTCGCACTGCCCACGATCGCGGTCATCGGGGCCACCCTGCTCGTGAACAGGCTCATGCCGTCCGACCGGCCGGGCGGGTCGGACGACGCCGGCATCGACTGGCCCGGCCTGCTGCTCCTGAGCGGGATGCTGGTCACGCTCATGCTCGTCCTCGCCCTGGCGCCCGAAGCGGCCTCGCGACCACTCGTACTCGGCGCCCTCGTCGTGTTACTGGCCGTCTTCGTCACCGGCTGGGTGTCCGTCGAACGGCGTGCGGCCTCTCCGATGATCGATCTGCACATGCTGGCACGGCCCGCGATCTGGAAGGCGTGTGCGCTGACATTCGTGATCTGCCTCGGCACCTCGATGGCGGTCTATCTCGTTCCGCAACTGCTCGACGAGCGCGGCGACGGGTACGGATTCAGCGCCGGCGCCACCGAGATCGGCTTCTTCCTGCTGCCCGGCGCCGTCGCCGCGACGCTGGCCGGGCCGCTGGGCGGTATCGGGGACCGGCGTTTCGGCTCGCGCGCCGTGGTCGACACCGGGGTCGTCATGATGGCCGTCTCCCTGGTCGTCCTGGCGGCCGTGCACACCGAAGTCTGGCACGTCGTCGTCGGCAAGGCGCTGATCGCGCTGGCCAACGGCCTGTGCGTCACGGCGATGATGACCAGCACCGCCACGGCCGTCGATGCCGAGGACACCGGCATCGCCACCAGCCTGATCCTGGTGAGCCGCGTACTCGGCTATGCCGTGGGCGGGCAGCTCGGTGGTGCGCTCCTCACCGCCGCGACCCCTTCCGGGTCGGAGGTCGCGGCCGAATCGGCCTACGTCACCGGTTTCGTCATAGCCGGCGTCGTCACGTCGCTGGCCCTGTTCGTCACTCGCACCATGCCCAAAGGAGTCAAGGAATGACCCTCACCGATCAGCTGACGGATGTCCGCAGCACGCCCAGGCGCAAGGTCCTGATATCCGGGGCCAGCATCGCGGGGCCCGCCCTCGCGTTTTGGCTGAACCGCTGCGGATACGCGGTCACGGTCGTGGAGAAGGCGCCCACCCTGCGCGGGGGTGGCTATCCCGTCGACGTGCGCGGCACCGCACTGGAAGTCGTCCGGAGGATGGGGATCCTGCCGCGGCTGCGGGACGCGCACATCGACCTGCGGCGGCTGACCTTCCTCGACGCGGACGGCAGCGAGGTGACCTCCCTGCACCCGCATGCCGTCACCGGCGGCGTCGCGGGACGGGACCTGGAGGTACGGCGCGGGGATCTGACGGAAGCGCTGTACACGGCGGTCCGTGACGACGTGGAGTTCCTGTTCAACGACTCCATCGACACCCTCGACCAGAGCGACCACGGGGTCGACGTCACCTTCCGCGGGGGCGGCAGCCGTACGTTCGACATGGTGTTCGGCGCGGACGGCATGCACTCGCGCACCCGGGAGATGCTGTTCGGCCCCGAGAAGCAGTTCCACCACTACCTCGGCTACTGCTTCGCTGTGTTCACCATGCGCAACACCCTCGGGCTCTCCCACGAGACCGTGATGTGGAACGCCCCGGGCAGGGCCGCGGCACTCTACGCCGTGGGGGACGACGACGAGGCGCACGCCTTCCTGAACTTCGCCCGGCCGGAGCCGCCCATGGACGCGTTCCGGAACCCGCGGGCCCAACGCGACCTGGTCACCGAGGTCTTCGCCGACGCGGGATGGGAGGTCCCGGGCATGCTGGCCGCCCTGCGCGAGGCGGATGACCTGTTCTTCGACGGGGTCAGCCAGATCCGCATGCCCCGCTGGTCCAGCGGCAGGGTCGCGCTGGTCGGCGACGCCGCGTACGCGCCCTCGTTCCTCACCGGACAGGGCACCAGCCTCGCGCTCGTCGGCGCGTACATGCTCGCCGGCTGCCTCGCGGACCGGGGTCACGGTGCGGGCTTCGCCGCCTACGAACGCCACACCCGGCAGTTCGTGACCGCGAACCAGTCGCTGGTCAGCCAGGGTGGCGCCACCCTCTTCCCCACCACCGCCCAGGCCCTGGAGCAGCGCAACGAACGACTGCGCGGCCTCAGCGCCATGCCCCCGGCGAAGGGAGAACCGGCTCATTCGGCGCTCACCCTGCTCGACTCCCCGCGCCCGGCGTGACCGCCGAGCCGGGTCGGGCCCTGCTGGCTGATGGAACTCCATCCGGAACGAGTCGAGCCGTTCCGACACCGGCCCGTGTCATGTCGTCAGCGCGGGTCGACGCGCGGCCGTAGCGGGCGATCGTCTTGTCCGGCTGTTTCTCGTCGGCAGCCTCGACGAGCTCGCGCCAAGTTGATCTTGCAGCAGAACGGTCGTTCTTCGGCACCTCTCATGGGGCGCCGCCGGTGTCCTGACTACCTGGCCGGACCGCGCGGCAACAGGCTGAAGCGCGCCCTGCGCCGTGGTCGGGGCTGTGCCCGGACGTGGTCGCCTCATGGTCGGCCGACCACGCTATAGGCCCCACCGTGGCGGTCCGTCCCAGCCTGGAGCTGCCATCCGGGCGGGGGCGGGTGTCGTACGCCCCAGGTGACGCCCTCAAGCAGCGGCGGCGACCGGGTGGACACCGCGCTGCTGCACACCGGCCCGGCCGGTCCCGGGGAAGGCCTCCACCATGACGACGTCGACCCTGCCCGAACCGATACTCACCACGGCCCTGGACAGCCCTGACCTTCCCGCCAGGAACACGGCCGAGTGCAAGTGGGAGTCCGGCCGACTCGCCTTCGCCCGGCAGCATGACCGGCTCAGGCGGCGCGGCCGCCACGGTGAGCGCGACGATCGAGCGACGGATGCGACTGACCGAGCGGGCCGCGCTGCTGCGCAAGGAACTGGCGGAGATCGACGCTGAGCTGGGCCGGCTGGAGGCGGCCGAGGTGGTGTTCGGTCAGTGGTCCGAGGCGACGGACGGAGGACGGCGGTCGTCGGGCACCGTGGAGCCGGAGCCGGAGCCGGAGCGCGCCGCGGCTGGGCCGGGTGCGGGCGGGATGCGGTTGGTACCGGACCGTGTCGAGGGGATGGGGCTGGGGGGACCTGCCCTCGGAGTACCAGCGGATCATGGAGATCGTGGCCGGAGCGGACGGCCCGTGATGGCGAAAGACGTCACGATGGCACTGGGCCGGGAACGCACACCGGGCAAGGTCGAGCCGGTCCGCGGCCGGCTGCGCAGACTCGCCGACCGGGACTGGCTGAAGCGAACCGGATCGGGGCGCTATCTGCCGCGCTGACCGACGGGGCGGCGGACCGGCCGGTTCCCGCCGCAACGCGAGAGCCCCCGACGGGGGTTGGTTCGCGTGCGAAGACTCACCGCGGGCGGCGCAAGCAACTCGGCACCCGCTGGTGCAAAGTCACCCCGGGAACCCAGGCGATCGTCGTGCTCGCCGTGCTCCGTCACGACCAGCGGCTTCGCGACATGGCCGGTGGCAACGAGGTCTCATCCTCCTCCACCGTGCGCCGCTGGGTCCTGGAGGTTGTGGACCTGCTCGCTGCCCGCGCCCCGCGTCTGGACCGCGCCCCGAAAAAGATCGCCCGCCGGGGCGGTGCGGTGGTCCTGCTGGACGGCACTCTCGTGCGCACCCACCGCCGCACCGGGCCGGACAACCGCAAGAACTACAACGGGAAACACAAGGCCCATGGTCTGCTCGTCCTCGCGCTGACCGACGAGAAGGGAAACCTGATCTGGACCTCCTCCGCCCGCCCCGGCCGGGCTAGCGAGATCACCGCCGCCCGCCACGACCACATCACCAGGCATCTGCGTGAGGCCGGTCTCGGCGCCCTGGCCGACCTCGGCTTCGTCGGACTCGACGACCCCGACGATGCTCCGGTCATCATCACCGGCCGCAAGGCGACCCGCTCCCACCGCCTCACCAACGCTGAAAAGGAGGCAAACCAGCTGGTCAGCCACGAACGCGCCGCCGTCGAGCACGGCTTCGCGAACCTGAAGACCTGGCGCATTCTGACCAAGGTCCGCATGAACGTCCAGCACGCCACCACGCTGCTACGAGCCCTGCTCGTTCTGGCGAACCACGAAGTCCAGCGGTGGCAGACGATCACCCGACGGCGATCACTCTGCTGCCAGCACGAGGACTGCATCACGGACTCACACCAGTACCTCGACCTGCGAGTTCACGATGAAACGCTCTCATTGCTCCTCACCCGCCTGCCGACTGCCACCGACGGACGGGCCCTCGACGTCGGGTGCGGCACCGGCGAGCTCGCCGCCCACCTGTCCTCGTCCGGCTGTGCCGTGGACGCCGTCGACTGGTCCGAGACCGCCCTCGCCGACGCCCGCGCCCGCCATGGTGACGCCGCTCGCTGGCTCCGTCTCGACATCGAGGAAGACTACGGAGGCTCACTGCACCCAGGCGGCTACGACCTGATCACCCTGCGGTTCGTCGCCCCCTTCCTCAGGTCCCTCGACCGCACCCTGGACGCGCTGGGCCGTCGGCCGCGCCCTGGTGGCGCCCTCGTGCTCATCACGCCGCTAGCCTCCGCCATCCCCGACGAACGGCGCGGTGTCACCCTCGCTGAGGACGAGCTCGCACGCCTGCGAAACCGATGGGCGGGTTCGGAGCGGCACGACGCCAAAGGACTGGTCCTCCTCGTCCTGCGACGGCCGAGCCAGGACGAGACCCCACCGCACGTCGCAGCCCGGCGCACGCCGTCGAGCGCGCACCACTTCCACCTCACGGGTCGCCACTACGGGCAGCTGGAAGCGGGACGCAAGACGATCGAGGCACGCGTCGCCACCTCGGAGAGGCCGGCCGTCGAGGCCGGGGACACCGTCGTCTTCCACGACCGGAGCAGTGACCGCGAACTGGACATCATCGTGAAGCGGACCACCTGGTACGCCTCCTTCGAGGACCTGCTCGGCGCGGAGGATCCCGCCCGTATCGACCCGGACCGACCACCCGACGGACTGCTCGTCGAGCTCCGCGGCGATCTCTGCGGTATCCACCCGCCGGCCGAGGAGGCGCTCGGCGCCGTCGCCATCGAGTTCGACCACCGCCCCCCGCACGGCCCGGCCGCTCCATGCCGATGACGCCCTCGCAGTACGCGCGGACCGTTCCCCATCACACGGTGTACGGCTGCCTGTACGTCCGTGACGAGCGCGACCGGCCTGTACAGCTGCGCTCGGTCTACGGACACCGGTCCTGGCAGTTCCCGGGCGGCAACCTGGAACCGCCAGGAGAAGACCCGCTTCGCACCGCCCGGCGCGAAGCGCTGGGAGAGACCGGCCTCGAACTTGGCCTGGACACGCCGAGGCTGCTCCTGACGCACTTCGTGCACGCAGGGGCCGGGGCGCCCCTCAACAAGATGGGTCTCGTCTTCGACGGCGGTCGGCTCGACGCGGACCAGCTCGGCCGGATCCGCCTCGATCCCGCCGAGCACGACATGTGGGCCGTCCACGCTCTCGCCGACTGGCGGCCGCTGATGGCCCCGCGGGCCTTCGCCCATCTCGAGGCCGTCGAACAGGCCAGGCGCGGTGAGGCCCCCGCCTACCTCATCACCCACACATGATCCGCGTCGCGCCGTCCACCGAGGAGACACCGTGTCCGTCGAGGGCACCAACACCCAGGCCTGGACCGTCTACGGCCGGCGCCAGCTGACCTGTGCCTGCGTGCCGCCCGTTGCCGACCGAATGTCCTGGACGCCCGGGGAGGGGGTCGGCCCGGGTGCCGAGATCCTCGGCGGCATCACCGGCCGACGTGTCCTCGACATCGGATCCGGGGCCGGCCACCACGCCGTACATCTCGCACGGGCCCACGGCGCCCGCCTGACCGGAATCGGGCTCTTCCCCACCCAGCACGAACGCGCCGCCTCCGCCCACGCCGGCGTTCAGGGCGTCGCGTTCAAGGACGGGGATGTGGCCGACCGAGTACCTGGCCGAGGCCGAGACGTTCGACGCCACGTACGCCATCGGCACCCTGGCGTTCATCGACCCGCACCGCGCGCTCCTTGCGCTGCGCGACGATTCCCCCCTGCCGACCCGGATATGGGTTCTGGCACCGCAGCTGTGGGAGTACCTGCTCACCGAGTACGGCGAGGACACCGGCACACCCTCGACGGCTACCCAGCAGTGAAGCCGGAGAGCGTCGAAAGGGCCCTCGAACGCCGCGGTCAGGAGGCAGGGCCGGGAGTATCCGATGTGCCTGCCGCCCGCCCGCGCACTGAGCGGAGCCGTCGGCGTCTCAGCATACGGGCAGGGCGTCGACCAGGGTCCTCCACCCGGGTCCCTGTGTTCGTACGTCGTACCAGGACCCGTCCCGGAAGTGCCACCGCAGTGTGGCCCGCTGCTCGGTGTGGGTGTCCCAGGCAGCGAACTCCACGCCGGTCAGCTCGTCGCGGGAGACCGACCAGGCGACTTCCGCCGCGTGTGCGCCGACGTGGAGCAGACAGATCCGCCGCTGACCGACAGCGAGGACGCGATCCCCGTGGACGTACATGGCGATCCCGAGGCCCCCGGCGGCACTGTCCCATCCCCCCGCGAACCTCTTGTTGCGCCGGCGCTTCTCCTTGCCCCGGCAGAGCCACATGAGCCCTTTGACAGGGGCCAGGAGCAGCCGGCCGAGGAAGTCCAGCGGGGCGGTCAGCCAGGCGATGAACTGAGCCGACGACACCAGTGCCCGCTGTCCGGCGGACAGGTGGGGACGACGCCCGGCAGCGGAGGGTACGCGGGAGCGCCGGGGCCTCGGCGGCTTGGGAGCCTGGGCGTGGCGCACCACGGGCTGGAGGTGGGCAGCGGGCTCCCCCTGAAGCGCTGTCGTCACCAGTTCCAGTTCCTGGTGCGCGGAGTTCGTCCTGGCCGCTGTCATGCAGGCCCTCCCGTGTTCCGTGTTCCGTGTTCCGTCACCAGCGACGCGGGTCATCCGAAGTCCTCCCGCACTTTGCGCAGAGTAGTCGTCTTGGCGCCGTGGCCATACGCTGATCGAAGCTCTGCGACTGCGGGCGCTGGTCGTAGGCTGTCGGTTTCTCGGGTGCCACGCCGGGGGCTCCGCTGGGCCCGTACTCGGTGTACGCCTGCTGGATCGGCTCGCCCACATCCTGGCCGACGATCGGAGTGACGATTCCCTTCTTCACCCCGCGTTCGGCCGCCTGGTAAGCCACGTACTGTGCCAGGTCGGCCTGGTTGCCGGCCTCGATGCCGTCGACCTTGCCGCGGGTTTCGGGCCAGGCCCATACGGTAGGCGTCCTCGGCCTTCTTCTTGCCCGCGCCCGGCTTCTTCAACTCGGTCGCGAGCTTTTCGGCCCGGCTCGATAGCCCTGAGGCTCAGCGCCTTCTGGGCGACGCCTGCCGCCATGATCAGCGGTCCGATCGCCGCCGCGGCGCCAGCTGTCAGCAGGGAGAGGATCGCCGTCGTCGCCGCCACTGTCACTACCGTCTCGATGATCTCGACGATGAGGTCGATCATGAGCTGCTCGGCGGTGGCACAGGCCTCCGCGGCCGTTTCGAGGAGCGTGGCGATGGTGTCCATGTCCTCGGCCTCGCCGTCCAAGGCCTTCTCAAACGCCAGCGACTTCGCCCGGAACGCGTCGGCGGCCTCACCGCTCCACTGCGTGAGGAGCGTCGTCCGCTCGGCTTGCAGATCCTGTACGACACCTTGCAGATCCCGGGCCGCCTGACGGTACTCGGCGGCCGTCTCCATGAGCTTCTCGTTGTCGCCGCTGACCTTTTCCAGATCGTCCTCGAGACCGAACTGCTTGATGATCCCGCGGACGATCTGGTCCATGGTGTCAGAGAACGGCCCGCTGAAGCTGATGCCGAGGCGGCTGAAGACATCCATGGTCACGCGCCCCCGAAGCCAGCGGTGATGCTCTGCTCATTGCCGTCGTAGCGGTCCGCGGTCGACCGTGTGGCATCGACGATCTGCTAGAGGGCATCGGCCGCGTCCGCCAGGTCCTTGATCCCGTCCTGCTGCCTGGCGTCGTCGCTCTGTACGTCGAAGCCTTGACTCATGGGGTCCCTCGTGACCAACGGTGTGGTCGAGTCCAGGAGCGGGTGGTGAACGTGTGCAGTCGCCCGTTCGTGATCGCATGGCGCGGCACATGGACACCGAACTCACCGGCCACCGCTGCCAACAGCGGCCGTTCCGCGTCGGCCGCGTTCTCCAGGGCGACGCCGAAGAAGCGGCTCGGATCCAGCGCCTGCGGTATGTCCCCGTGGCGCTGGATCTCTCCGTCCGCGTAGCTGAAGGCGTACTGCTCGGCGCCGTCCCGTGCCACCGAGACGTGGAAGAACGGCTCCCCGTGCCATGCTCTGAGGCCACTCCACACCACTACCGCGCGGGTACCCGCACTGGCCGCGGAGGCGGGGGAGACGAACCGCTGACGGCTGAACGCTGCGGGCTCGCCGTCGAAGGCGAAGCTCCAGCCGGTACCGGCCCGGCCGACCGCCATGAGAGCCCTGTCGTCGTAGGACGAGGACTCTCTCCGGTTGTGCGACAACCTGTGTCTGGCGTCCCAGTGGGTCATGGGTTCGTTCAGTGCCGTGTCCTCCCCGTCCGCCAGACGGGGAGACAGCTCCTGCGGCTCCACCCCCTCCACCAGGACGAGCCGGTAGGACGTGCGGTTGTTGCCCGGATCGGGCTCCGCGAGCCACGCCAGGCCACCGGGGTCGAGGCCGGCCGTCGGAGTCGGTGCCTCGCCCGCCTGCCCGCCCCTCGGCGTGGACAGCAGCTCGCGTCCGCGCTCGGAAGTCAGCAGCGGCCCGAGCAAAGGATCGGCCACCCATCCCAGCGGGGCCAGAAGATCCGGTCCCAGCGGTTCCCACAGCGGCAGGGCATCCACCAGCGTCCGCCACGCCCCATCGGTGTCCCCCCACCGAGCCAGCTCCCGCGCCCGCTCGACCGCCTCCCCGAACGGCCCGGCCGCCGCGTACCGGTACGTGCCGCCGCGCACCCGCTCCAGCGTCGCGTAGGCCAGTGACACCAGGTCTTCGTCGGCGCCCCGCAGATGACCCGTCAGCGTGGAGTCGTCCCGGTACGAGTGCGCCGCGTGCTCCGCGACCAGCGGCGGCAGCAGCTCGGCCGCGTACCGCGGGTTCGTCACCAGGCCGTCGAAGTACACCGTGTAGGTCTGTCCGAGCAGACGCCGTATCTGGTCGCCCAGCCCCGCGGCCCGTGGCCGGCCGTACGCCTTGGCCTCGTCCAGCACCTTTTCGGCCTGTTCCCAGCCGCCGCGCAGTGCCTCCAGCCGGGCCTCCTCCACCGCGGCGTCCAGCATCCGCGTCGTGTCGTTGACGAACTCCGGCTCCCCGTCGCCCGGGTGCGCCCGCAGACTGTGGAACTCGCGGTGCATGTCCCGCATGAACGCGGCGAAGTCCGCGTGCCGCGCGGGTGGCGCGGCCCGCCAGCCGGCCCATGTGTACACGGGCCACTCGCCGTCCTCGTCCACATCCTCGGGGTCCATCAGGACGTACATGGCGTCCGACTCGACGTCAAGCTGCAACCCCCGCCGCCAGAGATCCGCCTCCCGCCGTTCCTCCGGCCCCGCGTCCTCGTCCAGGTACACCTCGAAGACGTCCGCGAGTCCCGACTCGTCGTTGTGCCAGCGTGCGTGAGCGCTTCCCGCCAGCAGCGACACGAATCCCCCGGCGTGCTGCCACCCGTCGCTGATTTCAAGGAACTCCCGGTACGAGGGAGGCATCCGCCGGCCCAGACGCTTCTCCATGGCCGTGATCCGCTCCTCGGACGCGGCCGGGAAACCCAGCCACCGCGCCCGCCGGGCGGCGTTGTCGTCCTCGCTCGCTGCCATGTCGTTCGGCGGGCGATCCGCCCATTCGCCGCTCCACTTGAGCAGAAAGGACCGCCAGTCGAATGGTGAGTTCTTCGCCATGCTCCGATGCTGTCACCCACCACTGACAGAGCCCCGCTGTTCGCTGCGCGGCGGCTCGCTCACGTCACCCGGGATGCCGTGAGCGAGCCCGTTGTCGTACCGCTGGCTCAGCGTAGGGCGCGCGCTCGCGGTCTACCTGAGGACCGCCGCCTCAGGCGCCGGCGACCCGTTCCAGCTCATTCGTGACCATGGAAGGGCCAGTTCGTCCGTGTCGCTCACCGGGAGGGGTTTCAGATCCTCGATGCGGACCGCTTCACGGTGTCTGGCGAAGACGGTGTCGGTGTAGCGGTGGCCGGTGTCCGCGGCGATGAAGAGGGCGGTGCGGTCGGGGGCTTCGCGGTGTTCCCAGTGGGCGACGAGGTGGGCGGCGCCGGTGGAGAGGCCGGCGAAGACGGCGTGCCGGCGCAGGAGGTCGACGCTTCCGGCGAGGGCGGCGTCGAAGGCGAGCCAGTGCACGGCGTCGTAGAGCTCATGGCGGACGTTGCCGAAGGGGATGGAACTGCCGATGCCGGCGATGATGATCTCGGGGTCGGCGACGTGTTCGCTGCCGAAGGTGACGCTGCCGTAGGGCTGGACGCCGACGAGTCGCACGTCGACGGAGCGTTTGCGCAGATAGTGGGCGAGGGCGCCGGTGGAGGCCCCCGAGCCCACGCCGCCGACGAGCGTCAAGGGACCCCCGCCCGTCTCCGTGAAGACGCGTTCGGCGACGGCCTCGTAGCCTAGGTAGTGGACGTCGTCGTGGTACTGGCGCATCCAGTGGTAGTCGGGGTGGTCGCGCAGGATCTCCCGGACGCGGGCGACGCGGCGGCTCTGGTCCAGTTTGAGGTCGGTGCTGGGCGGCATCTGCTCCAGGTGGGCGCCGAGTACGTCGAGCTGGACGCGCAGGGTGTGGTCCACGGTGGTGGAGCCGACGATGTGACAGCGCATGCCGTACCGGTGGCAGGCGAGGGCGAGGGCATAGGCGTAGATGCCGCTGGAGCTGTCGATGAGGGTGTCACCGCGCCGGACGGTTCCGGTGTCGAGCAGGTGGCGTACGGCGGCCAGGGCGGAGACGACCTTCATCGTCTCGAACCGCAGGCAGACGACGCCGTCGTCGAGACGTATCAGGTCCGGGCGGCCGACGGCTTCCGAGATGTGTGCGTCCACGGGAACTCCTCGCTGATGTCGCTGGGCTCGCTGATGTCGCTGGTGACGCTGGTGACGCTGGTGGGAGACGCTCAGGTGGTGAAGGTCCGGGTCGGCGCGCAGCCTTCGCGTGACAGGGCGCGGGTGCAGCGGCGCAGCCTGTCGCGCAGGCCGGGGGTACGGGGGTCGAAGAGGATGCCGGCGACGTTGCCGCTGTGGGCGACCTGCACGCCTACGGCTCCCGTGCGGTCGGCGATGCCGGTGAGGGTGGGGAACTCCTTGTGCCGCAGGACGCGTTGGCGCAGACGGGCGCTGGCGGTGCTGACCCGGCCGAGCAGCGCGGTGTCGGCGTCGGCCACCGCACGGCAGAGCATGCGGCGCAGGTGTGCGTAGGCGGCGAGGTCGTCGTCGTGGTGGGGGGTCGGGAGGTCGGGGAGGGAGAGGGTGTCGACGGGGGCGCCGCCGGCGAGCAGGCAGCCGACCACCACGGCCGGCGGCAGCGCGGAGCCCAGGACTTCCAGGACACGGCCCTCCCGTTGCGCGAAGAGCAGCGGTCCCGAGCCGTGCATGAGCGGGTCACTGGCGCCCTCCGCGCGCACCGCGATCCGCGCGATGGTCTCCGGTGGCAGACGCAGGCCCCAGGAGTCGGCGACCGCCCGCACGGTGGCGATGACGTCGCTGGTGGAGGAGCCCATGCCGAGGCCGACGGGAAGGTCCCCGGTGAGGGTCAGCTCCCCGCCGCAGGGGTCCGTGTCACGGAGTGCGGCACACTCCCGGACGGCCAGGACGGCCGCCGCCCGTGCCTTGGTCCGGCCGTCGGGCACCACCGTCACCTCGTCCGGCGGGCTGCCGGGCCGGCGCGCGAACCGGGCGGTGCTGCCCGGTCCGTTCATCGGCAGCGTGACCAGCGCGTGCACGGAGCGGCGCCGTTCGTCGAGGAAGACGCCCTGGAGGATCTCGCCGTGATGGCAGGCGGCGTGCCCGGTGCCCACCGTCGCGCGGGCGGCGGCCTGGGGAAGGCGGGTGGCGGCCGTCATGCGCCGGCCGCGGCCCGGTAGCGGTACAGGGTGGTGGGTTCGGCGCTGAACTGGGAGAAGGGAAACGGTTCCGCGGACAGCGCGGTCACACCCGTACCGAGGAACGCGCGCACCACGGCGCTGCCGGTCTGGGCGTACACCACCAGCGGCACGCCGCGCTCGCGGCAGCGGGCCAGGACGGTGTCGAAGCTGCCGTTGCCGAGGGTCATACCGGTGGCGACGACGGCGTCGGCGGTGTCGAGGACCTCGTGCATGTCGTCGGTCACCGGGTCGCCCCACTGGGTGGTGCGCAGGTTGAAGTCACAGAGCAGCGGGTCACCGCCGCGCTCGCGGATGGCCGCGACGAGCGGGTTGACCACGCCGATGAGGCCTACCCTCGTACCGGCCTCGATGTCCAGGAGCCCGGCGATGGCCGCGTCCCGGGCATGCGCGCGCGTTTCGGGGGTTCCGGCGGGCAGGGTGACCGGTTCCGCCCCGGTGGCCTCCCGGTGCGGGCGGGCCGCGCCGAGGTAGGCGTCCAGCGCGGCGACTCGCAGCGGGCGGGGCCCCTCGCTCAGCAGCGTGTCGAGCGCGGCACCGGAGCCGTCGCGGCATACGGACGCGTCGACCTCGCCCGCCTCGAAGGCGCAGGCACCGAAGGAGTCACCCAGCCGGACAAGGACGTACTGGTTGAGGTAGGTGGTGTTCCCGCCGGCCAGCCGCGTGCCGTGGTGCACCCAGAAGACGCTGGTGGCCACGAGGCCGGTGGGGCGGGGGCCGTGATCGCCCGCCAGGACGCCGGCCAGGAGTTCCTCGGTGTTCTTCATCGTCGGCCTCCGGTGCGGGGCGTGTCGTGGGTGATGCGGAAGAGGAAGGTCAGCACGCCGTCCTGCCAGTCGTGGAGATGGTCGACCCGCGGGCTGAGCCCGTGGTCCAGGGCGTGTTGTACGAGGGCCCGCAGATCTGCGGTGTTGGAGGCGATGACGTAGATCCGGCCGCCGGGGGCCAGCAGGTCCTTCTCCGCGATCTGGGCGAAGAATCTCGCCAGCAGCGGCGCGCCCACGCACACGTTGCGGACAATGTCCGGGTCGTCGCTGACGGTCTGGCTGACGGCGGGCGGGTTGAAGGTGACGACGTCCAGCTGTACGTCGTCGGGGAGAGCGTCGAAGACGTCGCTCACGGCGGGGTGGAACGCGGTGTCCGGGCTCTCGTCGACCAGGCGCCGGTAGTGACCGGTGGCAGCGGCCACGCTCTGCGGGTGGACGTCGAGCGCGTGGATCTCCCGGGCGCCCCTCAGACCGGCCACCACCGCCTCGACGCCAAGGCCGACCCCCATGGCCGCGTACCGCAGGCCGCGGGTCTCGATACGGCCGTCGAGCAGCCGCTCGTGGATCAAACGGCTGGTCCAGCCGGGGATGAAGACGCCGGGCGGGACGTCGAAGTCCCAGCCGTTCCACTCGTAGGAGCGGGTGGTGTGCAGGTCGGCCTTGGGCTGGTTGAGGGCGATGATCCGTTCGGCGGACAGGGGCGGGGGCAGTTGCTCAAGCAGCGCCTCGCCGATCGCGTTCCGGTACATGTCCGTGTGCATGTCCGTGTCCATGGTTCCTTCCTTGTCACACGTGTCCTGCGACTGGGTGGCGGGCAAGGTGAAGTGCGGCCTGCCGGGCGGCCGTCGATGCCTGCCCGGCGCGGGCCGTGGCGTGGGATGAAGTGGGGTGGGGTGGCTCAGCCCTTGAGTTCGCGCAGGTAGTCGGCGAACTTTTCCAGGCCGTCGATGTTGCGGGGGCCGCTGATGCCCTCGTTGTAGTCGAGGATGAAGAAGTTGTTCTTCTTCACGGCCGGGAGTTCCTTGGTGTGCGGCGACTTCTTCAGGAAGTCGATCTTCTTCTCGGCGGGCAGGTCGCCGTAGTCGAGGATGACGACGACCTCCGGTTCAGCCTCGGTGACGGACTCCCAGTTGACCTGGGTCCAGCGCTCGTCGAGGCCGTGGAAGATGTTCTCGCCGCCGGCCTTCTCGATGATGTCGTCGGGCGGCACCTGGTTGCCGGCGGTGAACGGCTGGTCGGTTCCGGAGTCGTAGAGGAATACCGGGGTCGCCTCGCCGGTGGGCGCCGCGGCCTCGACCTGTGCCACCCGCTTCTTCAGTCCGTCGACCACTTCCGTGGCCTTCTCCTCGACCCGGAAGATTCTGCCGAGTCGCTCGAAGTCGGTGTAGAGGGCCTCGAAGGGGCTCGCCCGCTCCGGGTGGCCGGGGTAGTTGAAACAGCTCTCGGTGTGCATGAAGCTCTGGATGCCGAGCTTGTCCAGGATCTCGGGTGTGATGCCGCGTTCGTCCTTGAACCCGGAGTTCCAGCCGGCCAGAACGAAGTCGGACTCGGCCTCGACGACGACTTCCTTGTTGAGAAGGTCGTCGCTGAGCATCTTCACCTTCGCGTACTCGGACGCCCACGGCGACTCGCTCACCGGCGGGTTGGCGGGCGGCATCACATAGCCGTGCACATGGTCGGTGAGGCCGAGCGCGAACAGCTTGTCCGCGCTGCCGCCCTCGTAGGCGACCGCACGCTCGGGCACTGTGTACCGCACCGGCTCGCCGCAGCGTTTGACCGTGGCCGTGTCGGACGATTTCGCGTCCGCTTCGACCTCGGCACCGCAGCCGCTGATCGTCATGGCGGCCGCCATGGTGACCGCCATGGCGGATCCGCGAGCGGTGTACTGCCGGGGCACGGCCCGGGTTCGGGTGGTTCGCATGCGAGAGAGAGCCTTTCAGGGGCGGGAGTCGAGCGAGTAGAGCAGTTGGGGGCCGCCGGTGAGCGGATGCGGTACGACACTGGCCGCGACGCCGAAGACATCGGCTACCAGTTCCGCCGTGAGCACGTCCGCCGGGGCACCGGAGGCGACCAGGCGGCCCTGGGAGAGGACACCGAGCCGGTCGCAGGCCGCGGCGGCGAGGTTCAGGTCGTGCAGGACGACGAGGACGGTCAGCCCCGAGCCACGCAGCAACGAGAGCAGGCCGACCTGGTGGCGGACGTCGAGGTGGTTGGTCGGTTCGTCGAGGACGAGGAACTCCGGCTCCTGTACGAGCGCGCGGGCCAGCAGGACGCGCTGGCGCTCCCCGCCCGACAGGGTGAGCACTCCTCGGTCGGCGAGGTGCCGGATGTCGAGCCGGTCCATCGCCCGCTCGCACAGCTCGCGCTCGCGGCGGCCGAGTGCCTGGTTCCCGCGCAGGTGGGGTGCGCGTCCGAGAGCCACGACCTCCTCGACGGTGAAGTCGAAGTCGACGCCGCCGTCCTGGGTCATGGCCGCGATGGTCCGGGCGCTCTGGCGCAGCGGCAGCCGGGTGAGGTCCTGGTCGCCCAGCCAGACGGTTCCGGAGGTGGGCCGCAGCGCCCGGTACACGCACCGCAGCGCGGTGGACTTACCGCTTCCGTTGGGTCCGACGAGGCCGACGACCTGTCCGGCCGGCACGTCGAGGGAGAGCCCGTGCACGAGGCTCTTGCCGTCGGTCACCACGGAGAGCCGGTCGAGTCTCAGGTCCGTGCCAGTGCCCGTGCCGGCACGCATGTCAGCACCCGTTCCGGCGCCCATGTCCGCGCTCATGTCCGCAGCCATGTCAGCGTCCTCCGAAGGTATAGCCCCTGCGGCGCATCAGGGTGATGAAGACGGGAACTCCCACGAGCGCCGTGATGACTCCGAGCGGCAGTTCGCGCGGGGCGACCAGCGTGCGGGCCGCCAGGTCGACCCAGACCATGAGGACCGCTCCGAGAAGCGGGGCCACGGCGAGCACACGGGCGTGCGTGGCACCGACGGCCATCCGCACCACATGCGGCATGATGAGCCCGACGAAGGCGATGGCGCCGCTGACGGCGACCATCACGCCGGTGACGAGCGAGACGAGGACCAGCAGCACCGTACGGTTGCGGTCGGGATCGAAGCCGAGGCTCGTGGCGGTCTCGTCGCCGAGGGAGAGAACGTCGAGCACCCGCCCGTACCGGTGCAGGACCGCGAGCCCGGCCAGCACCACGACGGACACGACGGGCAGCGCGCCCCAGGTCGCGGCACCGAAGCTGCCCATCGTCCAGTACAGGACCATGCTCGTCGCCTCGCTGTCCGGCGCGAAGTAGATGATCAGGCTCATCACCGCCTGGAAGCCCAGCGACATGGCCACGCCGGTCAGTACGAGGCGCAGCGGTGACAGCGCGCCACGACGGGAGGAGGCGGCGTACACCAGCAGCGAAGCGATGAGCGCACCGGTGAAGGCGCCGACGGAGACGGCGTGGATGCCGAAGGCCGCGAGTCCGCCGGTGACCGTGACGCCGACGGCGCCGACGGAGGCGCCCGACGAGACGCCGAGGACGAAGGGGTCGGCCAGCGCGTTGCGCACCATGGCCTGGATCGCCACGCCGACTGCGCTCAGCCCGGCCCCCACCAGTGCCGCGAGGAGCACCCGCGGAGTGCGGATCTGCCAGATGATCTGATACGTCGTCACCTCGTCCGCACCGATTCGCCCGCCGCTGATCGCCGCCCACAGATGGCGGGCGGTCTCCCCGGGGGTGACGACCGCGGGGCCCAGCCCGATGGCGACGACGACGGAGACGACCAGGACGGCGGTCAGTGCCGCGCAGCCGGCCAGCAGTGCCTTGCGGGACGCGGGCGGCCGGCCTTTCCCGGCCGCGGCGGCCGACGCGGCCGACGCGGACACGGGCCCCTCGGCCGGTCCGGCCGAGGCCGCGTCGGCCGACGGCATGGAGGTCGAGGGCGGAGGCACGTGAGCTACCCACACTTTCTTGCGTGGTGAAGACGAACGGGGCAGGGCAGGACGGAGCAGGGCCATGGCGCTCGTTCCGCACAGGCGGTCGACCGCAGCCGACTGCACCTTAATAGAAATGATTGTCATTGCGATAGTGTGTTGTCGACATGACGGCGTCGCACAACCTCCGTGCCGGGTACGGCTGTTGCGGCCGGCGCGCGCCAGGCTCGTCGTACGGCTCACCGTCCGGCCGCCGTCCCCGACAGGACAGGAGTGCTCCCTCGTGCCCACCCCATCCGCCCCGTCCGCCCCGCCCGCACCCGCCGAGGCTCCGCCTCCCAGGCAGCGCTCGATCCTGCTCGACCTCGCCTTCCTCCGCCTCTGGACAGGCGCAACGGCATCGGGCCTGGCCACTTGGGCCCTTCCCTTCGTCCTCGGACTCGCCGTCTTCGACCGGACCCTGGCCGCCACAGACCTGGGCCTGCTGCTCGCGGCGCGCACCGTCGGGTTCCTCGCCGCGGTGCCCGTGGCCGGGGTGCTGGCCGACCGGCACTCCCGCCGGGGCGTCGTCCTGTGGGCCGGGCTCGCCGCCGGAGCCTCGGCTCCCGTGATCGCCCTCGGGCTGGACCGCTCGGTGCTCCTGATGGCGATGGCCGCCGCGGTGGCGGGAGCCGGCCAGGGCGCCTGCCGGCCCGCCTACCAGGCGCTGACCGCCGACGTCGTCGACGCCGGCCGGAGGCAGCAGGCCAACGCCGCCATGACACTGTCCGTCCGGGTCACCACACTGGTGGGTCCCTCCCTGGCCGCGCTGCTCGCCGTCTTCCTGGACACCTGGGCACTGCTGGTGGGTATCGGACTGCTCTGGCTGGTCGCGGCCTGCGTCCCCGGAGCGGGCGTACGGACCGGAGCCGCGAGCGGCACGCCGGATCCCTCGGCCGGCACGGACAGAATGTCGTTCGCCGCTGAGTTCGCCGAGGGTGTCCGCGAGGCCCGCAGGCACCCTTGGTTCTTCGCCGGCCTGGGCGCGCTGACCGCCGTCATAGCCACCGGATACTCCGCGACCGGCGTCGCCCTGCCGTTGGTCAGCCGGGACGAGTACGGCACCGAGGTCGTTCTCGCCGGCGCGATGACCGCCTACACCGCCGGCGCGCTGGGCGGCGCGCTGCTCATCGCCCGATGGCGCCCCCGCTCCCCCGGCCGGGCCGCTCTGGCCGGCCTCGCCTCCTACGGTTTCGCCCCGCTCAGTCTTCTGTTCCCCGTACACCCGGCCGTCGTGATGGCCGCGTACGCCGTCGCCGGCGTCGGCATCGAGCTGTTCAACGTGCCGTGGTTCACCGCCGCCCAGCGCGAGGTGGCCCCGGACAAGCTGGCGCGGGTCTCCTCCCTGGACTTCCTGCTCTCCTACGGCCTCGCCCCGGTCGGACTCGCCGCCATCGCCCCTGCCATCGACGCCTTCGGCACCACATCGGTCCTCGCGGGCTGCGCGGTCGTCTGCTTCGCGGCGCCGGCCGCCGCCGCGCTCGTCCCCAGCGCCCGCACCTTCTCCACCACCGCCCCCGCCCCCGGCGAAGCCCACTGAGGCCGGCAACGATGGAGGGCCGATCTCGGATCACTCCGGAACCGGCCCGTTTCGCCGCACACCTCACCGCGGTCCGCGCCCCACGCTCGCTTCCCGGCCCGATCACCATGGCCCGCCGGCCCGGTCAGGGAAGCCCGGTCCCCCACCGGTCCCAGAAATGATCAGGGGCTGGTTTCGAATCTCTCCGGAACCAGCCCTTACATGCGACCGTCTCCAGTCGGGACGACAGGATTTGAACCTGCGACCCCTTGATCCCCAGGAGCAAGGGCAATCCCTTTTGTCACCACATACAACTCGAAATCAGGGTGCGCAACGTGCGGTAGCAGGCGTGTCGTGGAGGCACGCGGGCACCGTGTGGTCCCCAAGTGGTCCCCAGAACTGTCACTGAAACGGCGAGACCTACCCTCGCTCAGCGGGGCACCGCCCTCAAGCGCAGCGGCCGCACCTGCCGGCCGTGTCGCCAGATCTCGTTCGAGCTCCTCCGGGCCCGCACACGCAGCCTGATCAACAGTCGGCTCCGAAGGCATGGGCGCCACCGCCACCGCACGCCGTACGGGCCCGGACCCTGCCGGCAAAGCCCCTCCCCGACCCGCAGGGAGTAGGGGGGCGCGCAGGGAGCCGACGCTCCCCCTCGGCCTCTCCTCGCGATCCGATGACCGTGCCGCCGGTCCCGGGCGCGCCGGAGCCGTCTGCCGGTAGCCAGGACCGCCACTGACCGGTTCTTCGAAGACATCCCCCTGTACGCCGTACCGTCATGCTCTCCGCCGCTGCCGCCGCCCTGCTCCTGCCCGTCTCCGCCCACACCGCCCCCGCCCCACTCCGGCCCGATGGGCACTGGCCGTCGACCAGGGTGAGCACGAGGCTCACGAAGACCAGCTCGCCGACTGCCCCAATGAGGAGTTCACCGTCGTACTGGCCCGCTAGCCACCGCCCAGGGCCGGTGGCCGGCCGCCTCGATACGGATGCTGAAGCACCGAGCAGACGCGGCCGGCCTGCCCACGCATCCACCGGGCCGCCTCGCGCTGAGCGCATGCCTGCTTCATCACCCCACATTCGGAGCATCCCCGCAGGCTCGGGGGTGATCCGCTCCGGGTCAGCGTCGTTGGCCCACGGCCGACAGTGGTCCCCTCCGACCCACCCGGACAAGAAGGTGCTCCCAGACCTGATCGGCCGCGACCTCCACGCCGAGCGACCCGGGACCAAGCTGGTCGGTGACATCACCTGCCTGTGCCACCGCCGGTGGCTGGCTCGCCCCGCCTGCCGGCCGGACCTGGCCACCCGCGAGGCCGTCGGCTACGCGGTGGCCGGCCACCAGCGCCGAGCTCGTCATCGATGCCCTCGACGTGACCCACGGCCGTGGCGGACTGGGGCTGGACTTCGTGATCCACAGCGACTGCGGCACTGAGTACGTCTCGCACCAATCCTGCGACCGACCGGTGCAGTCGTGACTCCGAGCCAGCCGCGGACGCACCAGATCACGCTTCGGCAACGCCGCCGCGGAGAGTTCCCGGGCCTCACCTGAGGAAGGAATCAGCACGCTTACAGGCTCGGCCATCGCGCTGATCCGGCAAGTCGGGGACCGGCGACTCTGCCGCTGCGCAACGGTGCGTCCCGGTCGTCGGCACCCTGATGGAATCTCCAAGAGCCAGAGATTTTTTCTAGTAGACAGAAAGACGTTCTGCCCAGTAGCTTCCAAGGGAGCATTCGGTGGCCGACACCCTGGACAACAGGACCACCCCACCCGAATCCGGCCGAACCGTTCAGTTGCCCGCATCTGGCGTCAGACACCCCGCCTATGCGGCGGCCGCCCCAGCAGCAAGCAAGGAGTACAGACGCCGATGTTGACGCATGATGCGGTCGCCAGCTGGGACGGACTGCTCGCGACCGGTCTGCTCGACGTCACCAACGGCCCTGCGGCACTGGACTCGGAGGGCTTCTGGGCGGTGGTGGCCGGCTTCGAGGGCGAGGTCATCTGCGCACGGTTCGCGGAGGTACGGGCGTCGACGACCGGGACGGCGCCGGCCCGCCGGCGGGGCCCCGAACCGCAGCGGTGGGACACCTCGCTCGATCGGGGGCAGTTCACCGGACGCCGATATCCTGTGTCTGGCTCATGCGCTGCGGCAGAACAATCCCGCGCCGCAGGCCGGCGTCGTCCGTCTCCCCGGGCAGCACATCGAGGTGGCGACCGCTTCGCCGGAGCTCTATCTGCGCCGCCGCGGACGGACGGTGACTTCGAAGCCCATCAAGGGAACCGGCCGCACCGCCAGCGATCTGCTGGAGAAGGACCACGCCGAGAACGTGATGATCGTGGACTTGGTCCGCAACGATCTGGGCCGCGTCTGCACTCCGGGGAGCGTCACCGTTCCCGAGCTGTGCGCGGTCGAGAAGCATCCGGGTCTTGTCCATCTCGTCTCCTCGGTAGAGGGCGAGTTGAGGCAGGACGTCGGTTGGCCGGATCTGCTCGACGCCACCTTCCCGCCCGGTTCGGTCACCGGAGCTCCCAAAGAGCGCGCACTGCGGGTCATCGGAGAGCTCGAACCTTCGGACCGCGGTCCGTACTGCGGCGCTGTCGGTTGGGTCGACGCCGACCGGAAACGGGGCGAACTCGTCGTCGGCATCCGGACCTTCTGGATCGACGATCGCCGCATCAGGGGCCTCAGGCTCCGCGTGGTGTCCGCCGGAGCAGGACGTGCGCGGTGCATCCGCCGCGTGATCCGCAGCCCTTGTGCCGGTGACCCCACGAGTGAGGACGGGCCTCCGGCACCCGTCCGTACCGAGCGAGGCGCAGATGCCCAGGAACCTCTTGGCGGTCTCCGGCGAGGCTGCCAGACAGTACGCACACGACGAGTTGCGGCGGGCGATCCTGCTCGGTGACCTGGTACCCGGCCAGCGGGTGCTGGAGACCGAGTTCGCGGAACGGCTGGGCGTGACGAGGGCCGCCCTGCGCGCGGCCCTGCTCGACCTGTCTGTCGAGGGACTGGTTGAGCGCGTCCGGCACCGCGGTGCGCGGGTACGGGTGGTCACGGTGGAGGAGGCCGTCACCATCACGGAGTGCCGCATGGTGCTCGAAGGGCTCTGCGCGGCCAGGGCCGCGGTGCACGCCACCGACTCGCAGATCGACGAACTCGACGAGCTTCTCGCCCGGATGACCACCGCGGTCGCCCAGAGTGCCGTCGTCGCCTACTCCGATCTCAACCGCAGGCTGCACGCACGCGTCAACGAGCTGTCGGGGCAGCGCATGGCGTGCGAGCTGCTGGACCGGCTCAACGCCCAGCTCGTCCGCCACCACTTCCACCTCGCGTTACGACCGGGCCGCCCCGCGCAGTCCCTTCGTGAGCACCAGGCCCTGGTCGAGGCGATCAGGGCCCGGGATCCGCGGGCCGCCGAGACGGCTGCCCGTTCCCACGCTGCCGGCGTCATCCAGGCGCTGCGCGGCACCCCGGCGCCAGCCGCGCCGACCGCTTTCGCATCCCCTTTCCGTCAGGAGACACGATCATGACCCCGCCCCTCGGTGACATCGCCCATCTCGGCCATGTGGAGCTGCTCACCCCTGATCCGGAGGCCAGCGTCGCCTTCTTCACCGAGTACCTGGGGCTGACGGTGAACGGCCGCTCGGGTGACTCCGTGTACCTGCGTACATGGGACGACTACGAGCACCACAGCCTGGTCCTGACCTCTCACACCACGTCCGGTGTCCGCCGCACCGCGCTGCGCGCCTCCAGCGAGGAGGCGCTTCTGCGTCGGGTGAAGGAACTGGAGAACACCGGCCACGCGGGACGCTGGACGGAGGACGAACCCGGTCTGGGCCGTCTCTTCGTCACCACTGATCCCGACGGACACGAACTGGCCCTCTACTGGGAGTCCGAGCGCTACCAGGCTCCGGACGCGCTGGCGCCCGCCCTGAAGAACCAGCCACAGGCGAAGCCCGGTCATGGTGTCGGCGTGCGACGCCTGGACCACGTCAACTTCCTGGCCTCCGACGTCGCCGCCAACGGCGGCTTCCTCAGCCGGGTGCTCGGCGCCCGGCCGACCGAGCAGATCCGGCTGGACTCTGGGCGGATCGCGGGACAGTGGCTGACCTTCACCAACAAGTCCTACGACGTGGTGTACACCGAGGACTGGACCGGCTCCCAGGGCCGCCTGCACCACATCGCGTTCGCCACGGACTCCCGCGAGGACATCCTGCGCGCCGCCGACCTCGCCATCGACACGGGTGTGTTCATCGAGACGGGTCCGCACAAGCACGCGATCCAGCAGACGTTCTTCCTGTACGTCTACGAGCCCGGCGGCAACCGGATCGAGCTGTGCAACCCGCTCACCCGTCTGGTCCTCGATCCGGACTGGCCGCTGGTCACCTGGACCGAGGCCGAGCGTGCGAAGGGACAGGCGTGGGGTCTGAAGACGATCGAGTCCTTCCACACCCACGGCACTCCGCCTGTGCGGAGCTGACGGCCGCCGCCTCGCGCCGGCGACCCACACAGCTGGACGCGACGCCGGCGGGGGTCAGTGTGCGCGCCACCGCCTCCATGGCGGTGACCTCCCGGCGCAACGGTTCAAGGACGTCGGACGTGCCCGGTGAGGCGCCGAACGCCTCCGCGGTGCGACACGGCTGCTCGGCCGGCGTCTGTCTCAGGCTTTGCGCCAGGCGGCTGATCCGGCATCCGAGGCCGGTGACGTCGGCTTCGGTGGGAGCGGCCGATCCCTGGGCCACCTGGATGCGTGCGGCGGTCGTCGCGTCCACCGCACGCTCGACAGCGGTCACCAAAGGCCACCACGACAGTGCCCTGCTGCCGGCCGGTGCCGGCTCACCCAGCGCGCGTTGCAGTTCCGTACGTACTGCCGAGAGGTCCCGGTAGAGGCGACGGCGCAGTTGGCCCGGCGACGACGGGGCTGTCCCGGAGGTGCCGAGGGACCGTTCCGTATAGCGGGCCAGATCCTCGACGGCGTCCGCCAGTCGCGCTCCGACTCGGGTGTGCCAGCTTTCCGGCCAGAGCAGGTAGCCCGCGACGAGGGCGATCGCGCAACCGATCGCCGAGTCGAGCAGGCGCGGCAGTACCACCGCCGCACCTTGGTGGCTGAGCATGTCCGACAGCAGGAGGATCAGCGGGGTGATGGCGGCGGTCTGGTGTCCGTATCCCCTAGGTGTGAGAGCCGGGATGAGCGCGGCCAGACACAGGACGACAGGGACGTCCCACCATCCCCGTGGGATGCCCACGAACACCACGGCCGCCACCGCCAGTCCGGGGACCGTACCCGCGACGCGCAGGACCGCCCGGGAGAACACCGAACCGAAGTCGGGCTTCAGCACGAAGGTGACCGTGAGGGGGACCCAGTACGACCGTGGCACGGGAACCAGGGAGATGACGGCCTGCGCGAGCCCGATACACGCAGCCAGGCGTATGCCGTAACGCCAGGACGCGGCCGGGAGCGCCAGGAACCGGCCCAGGCCGCCGGGGGAACCGGCCGGCCTGCCGACAGTCGGATCGTTCACCGGCTTGCCGGTGTTCTCCCGGCCTGCGGTGGCAGCGGTGTCGGCCGTCTCCCACGGGCGGCCGGCCTCCACGGCGTCGGCCGCCCGGTGCAGCGCGGCCGGCAGGCCGGGTGACGTTTCGCGCGCGCCGATGCGGATGGCGGGGGCGGATTCGACGAGGTGGGTCAGTGCGTCGAGCCGCGCGGTGAGACGGGCGGGCTCGCTTCCTTCGTCCTGCCGTGGTCGATGAGCCGCCAGCAGGTCGTACGCCTTGTCCAAGGCGTGCGTGAGTTCGCGGCGTGCTTCGTCGTAGTCGGCTTCTGCCGCCGCGCCGTCCGCGCAGCAGGACAGCAGTTCGGCGACGGCACGGTACGCCTGCGCGACGGCGGCCCGCTCCGCCGCCCACGGTCTCAGTGGCCACGCGAGCAGGGCGAAGGCCAGGACGAGCAGCGCACCGAGCGTCATCAGCGCCGGGGGCAGCCACCACGGTCCGGGCATGGGGAGCCCCGCACCGACCACCGTGTTCAGCAGAAGCAGCAGGCCCGACGCGGAGGCCACGGGGCCGAGAGCGGAGATGAGGCCCGACACCAGCGCGGTGCCGGTCACCACCGCGACCGTCAGCCATCCCCGGCCGAGTACCGCGGCGCCCGAGAGCAGGCCGGCGGCGCCGGCGAGCTGCGGCAGGGCGATGGCACGGATGCGGGTTCGGTAGCCGGCCCCGCTGTCGCTGGTGATGCCGTTGAGGGCGCCCATGGCAACCAGCGCGCCGTACAGCGGCCGGCCGGCCATGAGCCCGACGGCGAGAGGCAGCGCCGTGGCGAGGGCCGCACGGACGACGGCGCCGCGGTTGACGGTGGTCGCCCAGCGGCGCCCTCCGGGACCGGAGCGCGGCCCCGCTGCGGTTCTGCGGCGTGGCGGTCCGTGCCCCTCGGCTGTTGACAATTTCGGCTCCCTCTATTGCGCCGGCGTTACCCGCCACCTAATGTTCTACGGACCAGACACACATTCTACTGAGTAGACAGCGGAGTGCGGCACACGAGGCAGCGGCCTGCGGCCACACCCCCGTACGGACGCTCAGCACGGGAAAGGCGGGACATGAGCCAGGAGAGCGTCGAGCAGGCGATCGAGCGAGCGGGCGGGGCGGTGGCGCTGCTGCGCAACTCCCCGATCCGGCCGCACACGTTTCCCGTCGCCGCGGAGTTCACCAACTGGCGCAGCGAGCAGCGCGCGTGGCGTGACTCGGTCGCCCTGCTGGACCAGTCGCACCACATGACCGACCTGTACATCGAGGGTCCCGACGCGCTGCGGTTGCTGTCCGACCTCGGGGTGAACAGCTTCGCCAGGTTCGGTCCCGGGCGGGCAAAGCAGTACGTGGCCGTCAACCACGACGGCCAGCTCATCGGCGACGCCGTGCTCTTCCACCTGGAGCAGGACAAGTTCGACCTGGTCGGACATCCGATGGTGCTGGACTGGGTGCAGTACAACCTGGAGACCGGCGACTACAACGCCACGACCGAACGGGACGACAACTCCTACGACCGCGTGGCCGGACCGCCCAAGGTCTACCGCTTCGAGGTGCAGGGCCCGAACGCCGTGGCCCTGCTGGAGAAGGTCACCGGAGCCCCGGTTCCCTCGGTCAAGTTCTTCCACATGACCACGTTCACCATCGCGGGTCACCAGGTGCGCGCCCTGCGGCACGGCATGGCCGGCCAGCCCGGCTTCGAGCTCTTCGGCCCCTGGGAGGAGGGCGACGCGGTCCGCGACGCCATCCTGGCCGTCGGTGACGAGTTCGGTCTGGTCCGGGCCGGCGCCAAGGCGTACTCCACCGCGAACCTGGAGTCGGCCTGGGTGCCCGCCCCGTTCCCGGCCGTCTTCTCGGGGGAGAAGATGAAGGGCTACCGCGAGTGGCTCAGCACCGAGGCCATGGGCTCGCTGGGCGGCTCGATGGACTCCGAGGACGTCACCGACTACTACGTGACGCCGTACGACATCGGTTACGGCTCCATCGTCGCCTTCGACCACGACTTCGTCGGCCGCGCGGCCCTGGAGGAGATCGCCAAGCAGCCGCGCCGCACCAAGGTCACGCTGGTCTGGAACGCGGACGACGTCGCCGCGGCCATCGGCTCGCTCTACCGGTCGGACGAACTGCCTGCCAAGTTCATCGAGTTCCCCAAGGCCCGCTACGCCCTCCACCAGAGCGACAAGGTCCTCGTCGACGGTCAGCTCGCCGGCATCTCCATGGACGTCGGCTACATCGCCAACGAGCGGGCCATGGTCTCCCTGGCCACCGTCGATCTCGCCCACAGCGAGCCGGGCACCGAGGTGACGGTGGTGTGGGGCGAGAACCCCAACTCCGCCAAGCCGGGCGTCGAGGCCCACCGTCAGGTGCAGATCCGCGCGACGGTGGCGCCTGCCCCCTACGTGCGGTTCGCCCGAGGCGCCTACCGCGACCGGTAGTCCCCGTCTCCGGCCCGGCCGGTGATTCACGCCCGCCCCGCACACCGGCCGGGCCGGCCGCGTCGCCGGAAGGGGGCGGACTTCACGAGCCAGCGCAACGGTGTCCGCACACAACGATGCCGTCGGCCCGACCGTCGCCGCCTCATCCGCGAGCAAGGAGCACGATGACCACTGTCCCCTCGTCCACGACAACCGGTGCGGCCTTGCTGCTGCGGGACTTCTCACTGGAGATGACCGGCAAGGACACGCCGAAACTGCGTTCCGCCGGGAGGCTCATCCCCCAGGGCACCCGCATCAACGTGACCTACCTCGGCAACGAGGACCTGTCGACGCGGCTGACCGCCGCGCGGGCGGTGAAGGACGGTGGCTTCGTCCCCGTGCCCCACGTCTCCGCCCGGCGCCTGCTCTCCCGGCAGGAACTCGAAGACTTCCTCACCGCCCTGCGGGACGACGACACACAGTCCGATCTCTTCGTCGTCGGCGGCGACCCCGCACGTCCCCACGGCCCCTATACCGACTCCCTCGACGTCATCCGCTCCGGACTGCCGCACCGGTACGGCGTGCGGCACATCGGGATGAGCGGATATCCCGAAGGGCACCCGCAGATTCCGCGGGCCGCCCTGTGGTCGGCGCTCGAACAGAAGGCGGCGTTCCTGGCGTCCGAGGGTCTGGCCTCCGACGTCATCACCCAGTTCGGATTCGACGCCGACCCGGTGCTCGCCTGGATCGAGGAATTGCGCGAGCGGGGTGTCCACCTGCCGGTCCGCGTCGGCGTGCCGGGCCCCGCCGGGGTGCGCAGACTGCTGTCCTATGCGGCCCGCTTCGGAGTGGGCACCAGCACCTCCATCGCCCGAAAGTACGGCCTGTCGGTGACGAACCTGATGGGCACGGCCGGCCCCGACCGGTTCATCCGCGCCCTGGCTCAGCGGTACGCCCCGGCCGTCCACGGTGAGGTGAAGCTGCACTTCTACACCTTCGGCGGACTCGACGCCACCTCCACCTGGATCGACGACTTCCGTACCAAGGAGGGACTGAAGTGACCGCCACCCAGCACGCCCCGGCCCCCGCCGGACGGCGCCCCGTACCCGCGCATCACGCCTCACTGGTCGTGCAGGGCACGGACCGGGTCGGCATCGTCGCCGCGGTCGGCGGTCTCCTGAGCCGTCGCGGCGCGAACATCCTCTCGCTTGACCAGTACTCCGACCCTGAGACCGGCGCCTTCTTCCAGCGCACCCTCTTCACCCTCGACGGTCTCCAGGCCGCGCTGCCGAGCCTGCGCGAAGAACTCGCCGAGCACCTGGCGCAGGGCTTCGCTCTCGACTTCACCCTGCGCGACGTCTCGGCGCCCAAGCGGATGGCGGTCTTCGCCTCCAAGTCGGACCACTGCCTGCTCGACCTGCTGTGGCGCCATCGCCGCGGCGAGCTGCCGGTCAGTATTCCGATGGTGATCTCCAACCACCCGGACGTCGCTGAGGAGGTGCGTGCTTTCGGTATCCCCTATTTTCACGTTCCGTCCATGGGCGCGGACAAGTCGGCCGCCGAGGCCGAGCACCTGCGGCTGCTCAAGGACAACGTCGACTTCGTCGTCCTCGCCCGTTACATGCAGATCCTGTCGCCCGGGTTCATCGAGCAGGTCGGCGTGCCGATCATCAACATCCACCATTCCTTCCTGCCCGCCTTCATCGGCGCCGGCCCCTACGCCAAGGCCAAGGAGCGCGGTGTGAAGCTGATCGGAGCCACCGCCCACTACGTCACCGAAGACCTCGACGAGGGACCGATCATCGAGCAGGACGTCGTGCGGGTCACCCATGCCGAGACTGCCGAGGACCTCAAGCGCCGGGGCGCGGACGTCGAACGCGCCGTCCTCTCCCGCGCCGTCCTGTGGCACGCGGAGGACCGGGTCATCCGCAACGGCAACCACACCATCGTCTTCTCATGACCCCCGCCGAGCCGCGCCAGGGGGACGCGCGATCATGACGACTCTCATCGACGGGAAGAAGACCGCCAGGGAGATCCGCGCACGCGTGGCCGACGAGGTGGCGCGCACGGCGCGAGGGCACGGGCGCGTGCCGGCCCTGGCGACCGTCCTGGTCGGCGACGACCCGGCGAGCGCCGTCTACGTGGCCGCCAAACGCCGCGCGATCCGCGAGGCGGGCATGGGCGACGTGCACCGGGCGTTGCCCCCGCACGCCTGCCAGACCGAGGTCGCGGCCGTCATCGACGAACTGGCCCGGGACCCGGACGTCTCCGGCATCCTCCTGCAGCTGCCGCTCCCAGGCGGCCTGGACGCGGGCGCGCTGATCGACCGTATCCCCGTCGACAAGGACGTAGACGGCCTCACCACCACCAGCGCGGGACTGCTCGCCCGCGGAGCGGACGGTCTGCGCCCGTGCACCCCGGCCGGCGTCCTCAAGCTCCTCGACACCGAGGGAGTCACCCTGCGGGGCGCTCACGCGGTCGTCGTCGGCCACTCCGAACTGGTGGGACGGCCGATGGCCCGGATGCTCCTCCAGCGCGACGCCACCGTCACAGTCGCCCACCGCCACACGCTCCGCCTGGCTTCCGTCACCCGGTTGGCGGACATCCTCGTCGTGGCCACCGGTGTGCCCGGCCTCATCGGCGCCGACCACGTCAAGCCGGGCGCCGTTGTCGTCGACGTCGGCATCCACCGCACTCCGGACGGTCTCCGAGGGGACGTCCGGGCCGGAGAGCTGGACGGCCACGCCGGGCTCCTCACCCCCGTGCCCGGCGGTGTCGGCCCGATGACCATCGCCATGCTGCTGGCCAACACACTGGCGGCGGCGCGGCAGAGCCCGTCCCGCTCATGACGGATTTCGCCGCCCGGACACCGACGCCCTCCTTCGATGCCCTGCCCGCACCGCACGGTGCGGCAGGGTGCGTCGTGATGGGCATCCTGAACGTGACACCGGACTCCTTCTCCGACGGCGGCGTCCACGCGGACACCGCGAGTGCTGTGCGGCACGGGCTCGGCCTGGCCGCCGACGGAGCCGACATCGTCGACGTCGGCGGCGAGTCCACCCGGCCCGGGGCCCGACCGGTACCGGCGGCCGAGGAACTCGCACGGGTCGCACCGGTCGTACGCGAACTCGCCCGTGCAGGTGTCCGCGTCAGCATCGACACCATGCACGCCGAGGTGGCCCAGGCCGCTCTGGACGCCGGAGCCTGCCTGGTCAACGACGTCAGCGGCGGTCTGGCCGACCCACGCATGCCCGGCCTGATCGCGTCCACCGGTGTGCCGTACGTCGTGATGCACTGGCGGGCACCGAGTAGCAGTATGCACCGGCACGCCCACTACCAGGACGTCGTCCACACCGTACGGGCGGAGCTCGTGCGACGTGTTGAGAGGCTGACCGAACAAGGCGTGGACGAGCGGCAGCTCATCCTCGACCCGGGGCTGGGCTTCGCCAAGCGTCCCGAGCACGACTGGATGCTCCTGTCCCGGCTTCCGGCCCTTACGGCGCTCGGCCTGCCCGTGCTCGTCGGCGCCTCCCGGAAGTCCTTCCTCACCGCCCTTCGCGGCTTCGGACCGGAGCGGACAGCCCGTCCCGCGGCCCGCGACGCCGCCACCACGGCGGTGTCCGCCCTGGCCGCCGCGTCGGGCGCCTGGGGAGTCCGGGTGCACAACGTGCCGGCCAACCGGGACGCCGTTGGAGTCGGCGCCGCCTGGCGTGTCCGCGGCCGGACACCCGGCACGTCCGAGGCGGGGCCTCAGAAGCGGTAGGCGCTCATCTCCTTGGCCAGTTCGGCCGCCGCTGACTTCAAGCGGGCCGCGACGCGCGGCTCCCACTCGGGATCAGCGGACGCCTCCGGACAGACCAGGCCAAGCGCCGCGGACATCCCGGGTTCCGGCAGGCTGAACGCCACTCCGAGGGAGAGGACACCGGGCTCGCTCTCACCACGGTTGACGGCATAGCCGGCCTCGCGGGCCGTTCGCAGATCCTGGAGCAGGGACTCGACATCCGAGAGGGACCTGTCGGTGACGGCCTGGGGCGGCGCGTCCCGGTACAGCTGGCGCAGCTGGTCGTCGCTCAGGGTCGCCAGCAGGGCCTTGCCCACCCCCGTGACGTGAGCGGGCAAGGTGTCTCCGGTGCGCAGCGCCGCCCTGATGGTACGGCGGCTTTCCACGCCGTCGACATAGAGGACGTCCCGCCCGCGGGGAAGCGCCAGGTGAGCGGTCATCTCCGTGGAGGTGGCCAGCTCGGTCAGGACAGGCCGTGCCAGAACCCGGACGTCCAGGCCGCGGACGGCGGACAACCCGACGTCGACCAGGGCGGCACCGGGGCGGAACAACCGCGAGGCCGAGTCCTGCCGCACGAAGTCGTAGTACGCCAGCATCGCCATGAGACGGTGCGCGCTCGACCGCGCGATGCCCAGCTCCGCGGCGACGTCCGCGAGATTCAAGTGGTTGCGCTCGCTCAGCAGCAGCAGAATGCGCAGGGTGTTCTCCACCGAGGCGATCGGATAGGCCGGCGCCGCGCGGTCGCTCAGCGGCGGCATCTCGCCAAGGCGGTCGGGTGGATTCTCCATGGGGTCAGCTTCCCATGCCGAGCCGGGGCCGTTCACGGGCTCCTGCGTCACGGGTCCTCCCCGGACCGGTCGGATCGAGCGTCCTCGGCCCCATAAGCTCGTCAGGCCGAGTCGCCCGTCCCTGGAGACCACACCGCATGACCGACCACCAGACACTCTCCCTCGTGCTGAACATGATCAGAGGCGGAACGGCCGTCACCCGGCCCGCCCTCAGTCGCCGTACCGGGCTGGGCCGCACAATCATCACTCAACGGGTGGACCAGGCCATCAGGGCCGGTCTGGTGACCGAAGGGGAGACAGCACCCTCCACCGGGGGCCGGCCCTCCCGCACCCTTCGGATCGCGTCCGGCCGGGGCGTTGTGCTCGGCGCCCTGTTCGGCGCCAGCCAGTTGCATGTGGCCGTAACCGATCTCGACGGCACCGTACTGGCCGACCGCCGTACGGCCTGGGACATCGAGGCAGGTCCCGAGGCGTCCTTGGAGACCCTGCGTCAGATCTCCGGCGAGCTGCTGACACCGCGGCTCCACGAACGCCTGTGGAGCGTGTGCGCCGGGGTTCCCGGACCGGTCGACTTCACCCGCGGCACCCCTGTCCGACCACCGATCATGGCGGGCTGGCACGCCTTTCCGCTGCGGGAACGGCTGGAAGCCCACTACGACGTGCCGGCGTGGGTCGACAACGACGCCAACCTGATGGCCCTGGGTGCCTGGAGCAGGACACGCTCCGTCGCCGGCGACAACATCCTGCTGGTCAAAGCGAGTACGGGTATCGGCCTGGGACTGATTTCCCAGGGTGGCCTGCACAGGGGGGCTCGCGGCTCGGCGGGGGACCTCGGCCACACGATCGTCGCGGAGGAGTCCCGCCTGCGGTGCCGGTGCGGAAAGTTCGGCTGCCTCGAAGCCCTGGCCGGCGGATGGGCCCTCAGCCGTGACGCCCGTGCCGCGGCCCTGAGCGGGCGCAGCCCCTTCCTCGCCGAGCGGCTGGAACGTACGCCGGAGTCCCTGACCGTCACCGACGTGGTCGAGGGGTGCCGGGCGGGAGATCCCGTGAGCGCCGAGCTGATCACCAGGTCGGGTGAGCTTGTCGGTGCCCAACTGGCAACACTGGTCAGCGTGTTCAACCCGTCGACGGTCTATCTGACCGGCCTGCTGGCCCAGGCGGGCGAAGCGTTCGCGGGCCCTGTGGGGGAAGTCGTGGCCCGGCGCTCCCTTCCCATGGCCATCGACGAACTGGCCATCTCCGAGGCCGGCCTCGACCGGCGGGAGGGTGTCATCGGCGCGGCCACTTTGGCGGTCGACGAGCTGACCCGGCCCGGCATGCTCGGCCGGTGGCTGCCGCGGGGGGACCCGCGTGGAGGCCGGAGTGAGAGCGTCGGGCCCCTCGCGTTCGGCGGCGGCTCGTCGTCCTACCGACGCTGAGGCATCGCGTCGGCCTCCTTGTCGCCCTTCAGCGATGCATCAGACACTGTGGCCAGCGTGCCCACGTCGAGCAGGGCCTTCCGCACCGGCAGGACGGCCAGCAGACTGGCGGCGCAGACCCCCGCTATCAGCATGGCGACCGCGTTCGACGTGCCGAAGCGCGTGTAGAGCGACTCCGCCAGCAACGGCACAAGCCCACCACCGACGATCGACCCGATCTGGAAACAGAGCGAGGCGCCGCTGTAGCGGACGGCCGCCGGGAACATCAGGGTGAGCATGGCCGGCTGAGCACCGTTGATGATGGAGTTCGCGATCGTCAGCAGGAACAGTCCGGCGAAGACGAGCGGCACCGCGGCGGTGTTCACCAGCAGGAACATCGGCCACACTCCGACGGCCGCGAGTCCGGTGCCGATGATGAACATGCGCTTGCGCCCGAACCGGTCGCTCGCCTGGGCGGCGCCCAGCATCATGGCGATCCACGGAACGCTGAGCACCACGGTAATCCACAACATCGTGCTGGAGTCCATGTCCAGCCGGTGCGTGCCGTAACTGATCATGTACACGGACAGCAGGGTGCCGAGCGTGGGCCCGGCCAGGGAGAGGAGGCTGCCCGACAGCACCCGCAGCGGCGACCGGCGAAATACCTCGACCAGCGGTATGCGCGCGATGTCCCGGTTCTCACGAGCCTTCTCGAACTCTCCGGTCTCCGTGATCGACAGCCGTACCAGCAGGCCGACCACAATCAGCACCGCGCTGAACAGGAAAGGCAGCCGCCAGGCCCAGGACCGCAGTGCCGCGTCCGAGAAGACCTGAGTCATCAGCAGGAACGCCAGCTGGGACAGGAGGATTCCGGTGGGGATGCCGACCTGCGGGAAGGAACCGTAGAAGGCCCGCCGGCCCGGCGGCGCGTGCTCGACGGCCATGAGTGCGGCACCGCCCCATTCTCCGCCCACCCCGATGCCCTGAAGCAGGCGCAGCGCGACCAGCAGGATCGGCGCCCACACCCCGATCACCTCATAGGTCGGGAGAAGGCCGATCGCCGTGGTCGCCACTCCCATGGTGAGCAGTGAGAGCACCAGCATCGACTTGCGGCCGAGGCGGTCACCGAAGTGCCCGGCGACGATCGCGCCGAGCGGCCGGGCGATGAACCCGACCGCGAACGCCGCCAGCGCGGCAAGGGTGCCGCTGGTCTCGGAGAAGGCGGGGAAGAACTGCTCGCTGAACACCAGCGCTGCCGCCAGGCCGTAGATGTTGAAGTCGTACCACTCGATGACGCTTCCGATGTAGCTGGCCAGAGCGATCCTGCCCGTACTGGCGCGGCTCGGCATGAGGCACTCCTCCTTGAGTGAGCCCGACGGAGCGTCCTGTATAGCAGTCACTCATTCTGTAGTACAGACATCTGCCATCGGCCTGCTCATGCTCTTCGCCGGCACACCTCCGGACCGGTCCGAGGATCAGGCGGCTCGCGACACGTCCGTCGTGACGTCGACCCATCCCCCGTCCCGCGCCGAATCGACCACGGCCTGGGTGATCGCGGCAGCACGCAGCCCATCGGCGAACGTCGGCAGATCCGGCACCCGCTCCCCCCTGACCGCCGCGTAGGTGTCTGCGGCCAGATCGGCGAAGCACTCGTAGTACCCCTGGGGGTGGCCCGCGGGCAGCACGGCCGACCGGCCGGTGGGCGCCTGAGGACGGCCCGGGTCACGGAGCAGGACCTGATTGGCCTCGCGTCCGCCGATCCACAGCGACTCCGGCGTCTCCTGACGGAAGGCATAGCTGGCATCCGGCCCGTCGAAGGAGAACGACAGCGCGTTCTTGTAACCTGCGGACGCCTGGCTCACCACCACCGAGCCGACCGCTCCCCCGTCCGTCCGCAGCAGGACGGCGGCTCCGTCCTCGGTCTCCACGGGGCGCACGGTGCCGTCGGGCGCCGGCCGCTCGGCGACAGCGCGCGCGAAGGAGGCGTTCACCCGGGTGATGCGCTGGCCTGTGACGAACTCGGCGAGGTCGCACCAGTGGACCCCGATGTCACCGAACGCTCGCGTGGCGCCGCCGTCCACCGGGTCCACGCGCCAGTTCGTGGCCTGCGGGTCGGCGAGCCAGTCCTGGAGGTAACTGCCGTGGATGAGCCACGGCGGCCGGTGCCCCGGTCGCGCGAGCCGGGCTCGCGCCTCACGCACGGAGGCGTAGTAGCGATACACGAACGGCACAGCGGTGACCACCCCGCGCTCGGCCGCCAGCGCGGTCAGCTCCCCTGCGGTGGTGACGTCGGTGGCCAGCGGCTTCTCGCACACGACCGCGACACCGGCGGCGAGCGCGGCGCGGGCGAAGCGGGCGTGCGTAGCGTTCGGGGTGCACACGTGCACCACGTCCACGCCGTGCCGCAGGACGTCTTCGACGGAGTCGAAACCGCGGCCGACACCGAAAGCCCCCGCGGCGGCACGCCCCTTCGCCGGGGTGGAGCCGACGACTCCCACGACCTCCGCACCGGCCGTGACGGCCGACCGCGCGTGGACCGCCCCCATGAAGCCGGTACCTATGACAGCGACCCGGAGCTTGTCCATGGCACACCTCTCCCTCTGCTCCCACCGGAGCTAACGACTGATACGAGCTAAAGAAGCACGACGATCGATTGATTCAAGCGACACTTTTGCTCAGAATAGACTTAAGTAAGCTCTGGAACCAGGAGAACGCATGAGCCACAGCCCCGGAACGGCACGCCAGCCGGTCACACTCTTCACCGGCCAGTGGGCCGACCTGCCGTTCGAGGAAGTCGCCCGCCTGGCGAGCGAGTGGGGATACGACGGCCTGGAGATCGCCGCCTCCGGGGACCACCTCGATCTCCCCCGGGCCGAGGAGGACCCGGACTACCTGCCGGCCAAGCTCGACGTGCTTGACCGGTACGGGCTGAAGGTCTGGGCGATCTCCCACCACCTGGGCGGTCAGGCCGTCTGCGACGATCCGATCGACTTCCGCCACCAGTCGATCCTGCGTCCGTCCGTCTGGGGCGACGGCGACGCGGAGGGCGTCCGCCGACGGGCCGCCGAGGACATGAAGCGGGCCGCCCGGGTCGCCCGGCGCCTCGGCGCGGACACCGTCGTCGGCTTCACCGGCTCGAAGATCTGGAAGTACGTGGCGATGTTCCCGCCGGTTCCCCAGGCCGTGATCGAGGACGGGTACGAGGACTTCGCCCGGCGCTGGAACCCCATCCTCGACGTGTTCGACGCCGAGGGCGTGCGCTTCGCGCACGAGGTGCACCCCTCGGAGATCGCCTACGACTACTGGACGAGCGTGCGCGCCCTGGAGGCGATCGGCCGGCGGACCGCTTTCGGCTTCAACTGGGACCCCTCGCACATGATGTGGCAGAACATCGACCCGGTGGGCTTCATCACCGACTTCGCCGACCGCGTCTACCACGTCGACTGCAAGGACACCCGCCTGCGGCGTCCCAACGGGCGGGCCGGTGTCCTCGGCTCGCACCTGCCCTGGGGAGACCCTCGGCGCGGCTGGGACTTCGTCTCCACCGGGCACGGGGACGTCCCCTGGGAGGACGCGTTCCGGGCACTCTCCGCAATCGGTTACACCGGCCCCGTCTCCGTGGAGTGGGAGGACGCGGGGATGGACCGGCTGCACGGGGCCGCGGAGGCCGTCGGCCGGATTCGCGCGGCGCTGTGGCCGCTGCCGCAAGCGTCCTTCGACTCCGCCTTCAGCAATCAGTGACCACCGGTCCGGGGCGCTCACCGCACGGTGGCCCCGGCACACGGGCCCGGGCGGCGTCGTATGGTCGTCCGGTGAAACACAGCGACGACGGCAGCGCGACGACGTCCACCCGTACCGCTCCTTCCCGTGCGGGCGGACGGCAGGGCAATGTGCGCCGCGTGCTGGAGTCGCTGCGCCTGCACGGCCCCTCCTCGCAGGCCGCGCTGGCCCGCCGCACCGAGTTGTCCCGGGCCACGGTGAACAGCATCGTCACATCCCTCAGAGAAGAGGGCATCGCCGAGACCCGCCCGGTCAACGGCCGCGAGTTCCTCGTCGCCCTGGTCTCCCGCCAGGGTGCCGTCATGTCCGTCCAGGTCAACGTCACGTCACTGCGCGCGTCCCTCTTCGACTTCGGCACGCACGCACGCCACGACGCCTCGGTCACCTTCGAGGAGGGCACCGAGGAGGAAGGCGGCGACCCGGATCTCGTCGTCGACATGGTGCGCACCCTGGCCTCCCGGGCCGGGCTGCCCCTCACGGACCTGGCCGGCGTCGCGGTGGCGGTGCAGGCCCCGCTCGCCCGTTCCACGGGAACGGTCACCTCGTGGGCGCGGCTGCAACTGCCCGCGTGGCGGGACATTCCGGTGGCCGGAAGCCTGCAGGAGACACTCGGCGTGCCGGTGTGGGCCGAGAACGACGCCAACCTGGCCGCCCTGGCCGAATGGACCTGGGGTGCGGGGCAGGGGGCGGCCGATTTCCTGTACGCCATGTGCTCCGCGAAGGTGGGCGGCGGGCTCGTCATCGACGGACGGATCTACCGCGGCGGTGACGGCCTGGCCGGGGAGATCGGCCACATGGTGCTGGAGCCCGAGGGGCCTGTCTGCTTCTGCGGCAGCCGGGGCTGTCTGACCACCTTCGTCTCCGAGCGTTCCCTCCTGCACGCCCTCCAGTCATCCGGCGGCGGCCACACCACGCTGCACCAGGTCATCGACAGCGCACGGCGCGGAGACCCGGCCTGCCGACGGGTCCTGTACGAGGCGGGTCGGCACCTGGGGCGTGCCTTCGCCAACACCGCCAAGCTGATGGCGCCCAGCGTCGTGGCGGTCGGCGGGACGCTCAGCAAAGCCGGGCCGCTGCTCTTCGACAGCCTCGTGTCCTCCGCCGAGGTACAGAGCCTCAAGGTCGCCTCGCCGGACATCCGTTTCGTTCCGGCCTCCCTCGGCGAGGACGCGGCCCTGTTGGGCGGAGTGGCCATGGTGCTCGCCGAGACGGGGGCCGGTGCCAGCACCCTGCCCGGATGGGCTCTCCGGCAGCGGACCGTTCAGAATCCGAACAGTCGCTGACGAAATCGTTGACAATCTCGGCCAACAAGGCTGACGATGGCCGAGCCTGATCGGTGAACGGAACGTTTCCTGAACATTCCGCCACCTTTGCCTCTGACGTCATCTGTGACGCGCGAGCCGCCGCGAACAGATCATCGACAGTCGAGAACTATTCGATGACGCTGCACACCGGGTGGTGAATACGCGTTTGGTCCCGGGTTGCCTGACTTCCCGGGACGAGACAACACCTGCCAAGCGCTGACGTTCGACCGCCATCCGCCGCATGATTCGGACACGGATACCGACGGAAGCGGAAACGTTCAGAACGCGAACGGTCTAAGGATCTCAATGATGAGAAGTCAACCGCCGAACGTGGCTCCCCAAGAGCCGGCCGCCTCCGCCGACACCGCGGGTCCCGGCGAGTCCGTACCGGCCACGCCGGCGAACGGCGACACGAAGCTCTTCGTCCAGCTCACCGTCATGATGCTGCTGGAGTTCGCCGTCTTCGGGTCGTGGTTCGCGACCGTCGGCCTGGTGCTCGCCACGAACGGGCTGGCCACCGTCATCGGTACCGCCTTCACCCTGGCCGCTGTGGCCGCGATCGTCTCGCCGATGCTGCTGGGTGCCCTGGGCGACCGCTTCCTGCCGTCCCAGAAGGCGCTGGGTCTGGCCCATCTCCTCGGCGGCGTCGCCATGCTGTTCCTGCCGGCCGCCGTGCGGGCCGGCGGTGGGGGACTCGTCCTGACCCTGACCTTCGTCTACATGCTCTTCTTCCAGCCCACGCTGGGACTGACCAACGCCATCGCCTTCCGGCACCTGGGGGCGAACCAGCGGCGGTTTCCCTACGTCCGGGTGTTCGGCACAGTCGGCTGGGTCGTCGCCGGTGCCGTCGTCGGCTGGCTCGGTCTGTCCTCGTCGCCCGATCTCTTCTACGCCACCGCGCTCATCAGCTTCGCCCTGGGTGTCTACGCGTTCACCCTGCCCAACACGCCGCCGCCCGCCAAGGGCGTCCGCTTCTCCGTCGGCGACCTCGTCGGAGCCAAGGCGTTCCGGCTGCTGCGCCACCGCAACTTCACCGTGCTGATGGTGTGCGCCCTGTTCACCTCGGTCTCCCTCGGCGTGTACAACACCTACGCCTCCTCCTACGCCGGAGCGCTGGGCTTCTCCAACGTGGCGGGAACCCTCGCCCTTGGCCAGGCATCCGAGGTGGCCTTCATCGTCACCATCCCCTTCGTGCTCAAGCACGTCGGTATGAAGTGGGCCCTGTTCGCCGGCATGTGCATGTGGGCCGTGCGCTTCGCGCTGTTCGTCCAGGCATCGAACGGCTCCCACACCGTCGCCATCACCGCCGTGCTGCTTCAGGGCATCTGTCAGGACTTCTTCCTGGTCCTGGCCGCCATGTACATCGACGAGGTGGCCCCCGTCGAGCTGGCCGCCCAGGCCCAGAGCATGCTCATCCTCGTGGTGTCCGGCTTCGGGCAGTGCATCGGCTCCCTCGCCTCCGGCTGGATCTACGACGCGACCGTGGGCGCCCAGGCGCACAGCGTGCCCGCCGACTGGAACACCATCTGGTCACTGCCCATCGCCTCGGCGGCTGTCGCCGCACTGGTGTGGGCCTTCTTCTTCCGCCTCCCTCGCGCCCGGCGCCCGGTGGTCCTCGAAGCCTGACCACCGGCCCCGCACCGGCCCCCACCCGCACCGCACACCCCGAGGAGGTGGAGCACATGGCACACCCGACACCCACGGACACCTACGGCGCGCGCTGGGCTCCACCGCTCCTCGACGGCTCGCACGCACCCCTCGGACTCTTCTGCGGTGCCTGGGCCCGCAGCCGGCGCCTCGGCCTGCGCGAGGTACGCGGACCGACGCACGGTGACCGCCGGCCGAGGCAGAGACCTCGCCGACGTCCGCCCGGTTCCGACGCAGCGGCGGCCCGGGACCCCGAACCACCGTAACGAGCCCGAAGGACTGTGAAACACATGCGCGACACCTACGATGTGGTGATCGTCGGCAGCGGCCCCGCAGGAGCGGCCTACGCCCGGACCATCAAGGAGGCCCGCCCCACCGCGCGCATCCTGATGGTCGAGGCCGGGCCGGCCGTGTCGGACCCGCCCGGACGCCACGTACGCACCATCACCGACCCGCGCGAGCGCGTCGCCGCGCAGTTCGCCTCACAGGGCCCCGAGGCCCGCCCCGACGACTACGAGGAGCAGGTCGCCCGCGCCCTGTCCCCGTCCCGCGGCCGGTCCGCCGGTCTCGTGGCCCGCCCCGGGACCTGGCTGCTCGACACGTCGGCTCCCGCCGAAGGCGAGACCGGCTTCCCGGCCGCCGCGCTGTCCAGCAACGTCGGCGGCATGGGCGCCCACTGGTCGGGCGCCTCCCCCTGGCCGGATGCGGCCGAACTCTCCAAGGATCTCGACCCGGACCGGTTCCACGCCGCGCTGGCCGACGCGCGCCGCCTGCTCCAGGTCACCCAGAGCGCCTTCGAACAGGCCCCGCTCGGCGCCGACGTACGCCGCCTCCTCGGCGCTCACTACAACCCGGGCCGCGAAGTCGACCGTGTGGTCCAGCCCATGCCGCTGGCCATGGAGGTGCGACCTGACGGCCAGCGCTACTGGACCGGCCCCGGCATCATGCTCGGCGATCTCCTCACCGGCCACGGGGACGGATTCGAACTGCGCTCCGACACCGCCGCCAGGCGCATCCTGACCACCGCCGGCCGGGCAGACGGAGTACTCCTGCACGACCGGCTCGAAGACCGTGAGTACGAGGTCGGCGCCCGGTTCGTGGTCGTCGCGGCCGACGCACTGCGCTCCCCCCAGTTGCTCAGCGCCTCCGGCATCCGCCCGGCCGCGCTCGGGCACTACCTCAACGAGCACACGATGACCACGAACACCATCCAGCTCGACGACTCCCTGCGCGCCGCCGCCCAGGGCCTGCGCAAGACCAGCGAAGGCGCAGTCGACGTCCTCGCCGGAGTCAGCTGGGTCCCCTTCCACGACCCGTCCTTCCCTTTCCACGGCCAGGTCACCCAGTGGGACGCGTCCCCCATCCCGGTCGACGACACCTTCGAGGCGTGGCCGGGATCGGTCGTGGAGTGCTCGGTCTTCATGGGCAAGGCAGAGGTCCGCTACGAGGACCACCTGAAGTTCGACGACAGTCATCCCGATTACCTCGGCATGCCGTCCATCAAGGTGCACTACACCTTCACCGAGGCCGACCGACAGCGGCTCGACGCCGCCGTCGCCGAGGCCAAGCGCATGGGTTCCCTGCTCGGCGAACCCATCAACGGCCTGGAGCCCGCCGTCATGCCGCACGGCGCGTCCCTGCACTACCAGGGCACCACCCGCCTCGGCAGCGACGACACCACCAGCGTCGTCGACACCTCACTGCGCATCTGGGGCAACGACACGCTCTACGTCGGAGGCAACGGCACCATCCCCACCCCAGCCGCCTGCAACCCCACCCTCACCACCGTCGCCCTGTGCGTCCTGGGCGCCCGTGACCTCGCCGGCCGGCTCTGACCATCACCTCTCTGACGAGGACAAGGACATGTTCGACAACTTCCTGATCCGCCCGGACAGCCTGCGCAACGAGCAGCGCGACGGACAGACGACCGGCTTCACCCTGGCCGTCCGCCACGCCAACTACCGCGGCTGCTACCTCTCCCTCCACAACGGCTACTACCTGGAGGTCGACGGAACCGAATACCCCACCTCCGTCCAGACCTTCGAGATCAACGGCAAGGCACCCCGGACCTTCGACGAGATCCGCACCGCCGTGCACGAACACTGGGACTACGACGACGAGGGCATCCTGCACATCGCCGCCCCCGGCGGACTCGCCCCCGGCCGCCACACCATCCGCCTCCAGCAGTCGGTCCTCGCCGCCTACGGCTACCTGCCCACCGACGAGGAATGGGTGAAGAACCCGCCCGAGCCCGGTTCCGGCGCCGGCTCGGACAAGACCCCCGAGATCGTCACCTACACCCTCGACCTGACCGAAGCGGAGGCCGCCCGATGACCACCATCCGGCGAGGAGTATCCCTCTACAGCTACCAGCAGTCCCAGTTCTTCAAGGAGCTGTTGCTGGAGGACCAGATCCGCGAGGTCGGCCAGAACCTCAGCGGCGCCGACGGCATCGAGCTGATCGACGAGATGTCCCTGCGCTACCCCGAGCCGGGCGACGACTTCCGCCGCCAGTGGTTCACCTGGATGGACAGCTACGGCACCAGGCCCGTCGCCATGGACGTCGGCATGGACGTCCTGCAGTTCCGCGACCACGTGATGACGTACGAGGAGTGCGCCGACCGGCTGCGCCAGGACATCCGGCTGGCCAAATCCCTCGGCTTCAGCAACGTGCGCGTCCTGTCGGTCGTCCCTGTCGAGATCCTGGTCTCCGCGCTGCCCCTGGCCGAGTCCCTCGACATCCGGCTCGGCAAGGAGATCCACCAACCGATGAACCTCGAGGGCCGGGAAGTCGGTGACATCCTCGACGTCGTGGAACGCACCGGCACCAGGCACCTCGGCATCGTCCCCGACCTGGGCATCTTCCAGTTCCGCCCGTCCGAGGTCCTGCTCGCCTGGCTGGAGCGGCGCGGAGCCCAGCCCACCGCCTCCGCGGCTTCCGTGGACCTCGCCCTGCTCATCCGCCGCGGCGAGGCCCCCTTCGACCTCTCCCCGCTCGCCCGGCACACCGCCGGCAACCTGCGCTCCGACTTCAACCGCTTCCTGTCCACCGGGCAGTGCGAGCCGGGATTCGCCGACGTCTTCACCGCCGTCAAGAAGTACGCCGACGACCGCGTCCAGGACGCCCGGGACATCGACTACCGCACCGTCGCCGAGGCGCTGATGCTCTCCCGCACCTCCGCCGACACCCTCCGCGAGATCGCGCCGCACGTCATCCACGTCCACGGCAAGTTCAACAACATGTCTTCGGTGCCCGACGCCCCCGGCCAGTACCAGGAGATCTCCATCGACTACGACGCCGCCATCGGCGCGCTCAAGGACGGTGGCTTCGACGGGTACATCAACTCCGAGTACGAGGGCCAGCGCTACTTCCAGGACCGCGGCCGGGAAGACCTGATGAGCGAGGTGGACCAGGTCCGCCGCCACCAGGAGATGCTGAGGAGGCTGATCGCCTCGTGACCGCTCCGCACACCCCGCCGACCGGCCGGCTCGTCGCCTTCGTCGGCGCCTACGGCAGCCCTACCGACCCCACGGCGGGCGGCATCACCACCCTCGACGTCACCTGGGACGGCGGCAAGCTGACCCCCGTGCACCGCGTCGCCGAGCCACGGGAAGCCGGATACCTGGTGTACGCGCCGGGCACCAGGACCCTGTACGCGGTGGACGAGCGAAAGACGGACGGCCGCGGCCCCGTCGAGCCACCCGCCGCCGTGCACGCCCTGACGGTGTCCCAGCGCGACGGCAGCCTCACCCCGCTCAACTCGCTCACCGCGCCCGGCCCCCGGCCTACCTTCCTGGCGCTCGACGAGCAGCGGGGCGTGCTCGTCACCGCCAACCACGGTGACTTCGACCACGTCGAACACGTCGTCCGTGCCGAGGACGGGACCTGGCGCACGGAATACCTCTACGACGACTCGACCGTGCTCCTGTACAGGCTGGCGGACGACGGACGCCTCGCCGAACTGCGCGACGTCCGCGTCCTGGAAGGGCACGGCAAGGACCCGAACTTCTCCCCGCAGGCCGGCGGCCACGGCCAGTCCGGCCCGCACGCGCACTGCGCCGTCATCGACCCCACCGGCCGCTTCGTCCTCGTCGCCGACAAGGGCACCGACCGCATCCTCGTCCACACCCTGGGCGACTCGCTCGAACTCGTCCACACCTACCAGCTGCCGCCGGAGACCGGCCCCCGCCACATCGCCTTCGCGCCGGCCGGCGACCGGGCCTACATCACCTACGAGTTCGCCTCCGAGGTCGCGTCCTGGGCCTTCGACCCGTCCACGGGCGAACTGCGGGAGCTGTCGGCGGTCTCCACGCTGCCCGACGGCTACACCGGGCCGAACGAACCGGCCGAGATCCGCGTCCACCCGAACGGCGGCTCCGTCTACGTCAACAACCGGGGGGAAGACACCCTGGTCTGGTTCCGCGCCGCCCTCGATGGCGCCCTCACCCGAACCGGCCACGTACCGCTGGCGCCCTCGATCCACCCAGGGCTGGCGGCCAGAAGCTTCGCCTTCGACCCGACCGGCACGTTCCTCCTCGCCGCCGACCGCCCGGCCTGCCTGGTGCGCTCCTACGCGGTCGGCGGCGAGGGCGCCCTGACCCCGCTGACGGAGACAGCCGTCACAGAACCCGCCTTCATCGAATTCGCGGTACTGCCGGACTGACCGACCTTCCAGTGTGGGGCCACCGTTCAGGTGACGGCCGTGAGGCGCACCTGAACGGACACTGAACCGCCCCGGGTTCGGTAGCTCATCTGCCGGGCAGCGACCGCCGGTCCTACGCTGTCGGCATGGACGGCACCTTCGTTATGGCAGCCTCGAGTCTGGTGCTGTCAGCCGTCTCCGTGGCCTGGCAGGTGACAAGTCACTTCCTCAGCGGGGGCCGCGTTCGCTGCCACCTGTCGGTCGGAGTGAGCGGAAGGGTCACCTTCACCGACGGCCCGTCCTACAGCCTGAGCAGTTCCCCAGCCGACGCCGACCGCCCCTACGACGCCTACGGCAGCCATGACCGCGAGCAGTACCCGTACGACGTTCTGATCGTGCAAGCCTTCAACGCTGGCCGCGCCCCCGTGACCGTCAGCTGGGCCAACGCTCACTTCGGACGTGGCCTTGACTGGGGAATCGGTACGGTTCCCCTCGGCTTCTCCATGACAGGCAGTTACTACCTCCTTGCCCCCGGCGAGACCCGGGAGTGGGTCATGCCCGTCTGGCCGGCCGTCGACAGATTCCGCGAGCTGCATCCTGACAAGCCCGTGATCCTGCGCGCCTCGGTCGGCCTCAACGGCGGGCGCAGGTGCGTCACCGCCACAAATAACGCTCTGACCATTCCGGAAGGGGTGCGGTCTCTCATTCCGGGCGCTCCGCCGCAAGAACCCTGACATCACCAGGCGCCGGGCCTCCCTTGATGACGTCCTGACATGGTGTCTCGGTCTTCGTCGCTGCCGCTCTGCGTCAGCCCGTGCATCGCGGGCCCACTCGTCTGACGTTCAGTTACCCAAACGGCACAAGATCCCGGCCACACCCGGGCCAACGGCTCCAGACGTCCGCCTTGCGAATTTTGGTCCGCCGTTCGCGCCGGGTAAGCACGGCGGGCGAGACTCCCGTACACGGCACTATCTACAACCCGCCCAGTGGTAGACCAGCCAATCTCGCTCCGTCATGGAACGACAGCGGCGCCTCCGGCGCACATAACGGACGGAGAAGGTAAGCCATGATCGCCGGTTGGCCAAACCGGTGTTGCTGCGGACCATTAATAGGGCGTGGTCACGCTGACGCACCTCCACGCGCGGCTGTCGGTCGGCGGAACCCTTATTCGAAAGCTCGACCTACCAGCCAACCGCCCTGGACCGACAAGCCTCGCTGGCACCGGCCAGCAATCCCACACATCCAGCACCACTCGGCCTCGTCGACAGCACGTTCCCACTGCTTTCAGCAACAGCCATGAACCCGCACCACCCGCCCACGCGCCGAAAGCACGCACGGCGTCCGTTCCATCCCGCCCGGAGCCCATGCCTCCCGCCATACCCGACCAGCAACCCACCACTGACACCCCCCACCAGGACCTCCTCACCGGAGGCTGGAGCAGCACCGAGCAGCTCGCCCGCCTGCTCGACGTCGATCCCTCCACCGTGCGCCGCTGGCGTACTGCCCGCCCGCCGCTGGGCCCTCCCTTCGTGCGGCTCTCCGCACGCGTCGTCCTCTACAGCGACTCCGACGTGGAACAGTGGCTACGCAGGCACCGCACCGCCCCCCGGGACGCCCGGGACGGGCACTGGTGAGCCGTGCCACCCAGATCCCGGTCGGCGTCCGGCTCTCCTCCGACATCGAACACCGGCCCCGACCGGCCCTCCCCCTACCGCGCCCGGGTCCGCTGGACCGACCCCGCCACCGGCCGACGCCTCACCCTGTCCGAGGGCAAAGCCACCGAGGACGACGCCCACGACTGGATCAAGGGCCTCAAGGAGGCCGCGCAGGCCGGACTCTCCCCCGACCTCGCCACCATGACACTGACCGACTACGGCAACACCAACATGCCCCTCGCCCTGCGCGGCCTGGAACTCAAAACCCACGACCCCTACCTCGCCGGCTGGCGAAGACGCGTCGTCCCCGCCCTCGGACACCTCCCGGTCCGAATGATCACCAACGGTGCCGTCGACCGCACCGTCCACACCTGGATCGCCGACGAACTCTCCCGCTCCGTCGTCAAGAACAGCTTCGCCGTCCTCGTCCGCGTCATGGAACAAGCCGTCCGCGACGGCCTGATCACCCTCAACCCCGCCCGGGGCGAGGCCGTCCTCTTCGCCGCCTGCACCGCCGCCCGTATCGGCGAGGTCTCCGGCGTCCGCGCCGGCGACATCGACCCCCGGAGCTGGATCTGGACCGTCCGGCGGCAGACCACTCCCGCCCCCGGCGGCCTCACCGACAAGGCCACCAAGGGCAAACGCGCCCGCAAGGACCCCCTCATCGAGGAGATCCGCCCCCTGGTCGCCCAGCGCCTCCTCGCCGCCGGGCCCGACCCCGACGCCCGCCTGTTCACCGGACCCCGCGGCGGACGCATCTCCACCGCCGTCCTGCGCGACGCCACCCACTGGGACACCGTCGTCACCCACCTCGGCTACGAACACCTGCGCCGCCACGACCTGCGCCACACCGGACTCACCTGGCTCGCCGACGCCGGCGTCCCCGTCCCCGTCCACGTCCTACGCAAGATCGCCGGACACGGCTCGCTGATCACCACCCAGCACTACCTGCACTCCGGCCTCCGCCAGATCACCGACGCCGGAGCCGCCCTCACCGCCCACCTCACCATGGTCCGCGCCCCCAAGACCCTGCCCACCCTCCCCGCCGGTCCCCGCCGCGCCCGCTAGACCCCCTGGTCCCCAAACGGTCCCCAGGACATACGGCAGAGGGCCCGCCGGATTCCTCCGACGGGCCCTCTGACCTGCGACCGTCTCCAGTCGGGACGACAGGATTTGAACCTGCGACCCCTTGCCCCCCCAGTCATCGAGGCACTCCCTGGGCTCTTCCACATCACCGGCCCCTCCCGAGATGTATCCGTTCTCACTGGATGTCTGTACAGTCAACAAACCAGCGAGCGCGGCACACCCGCGCGGCAGTCGGTGATGAGCGATGGGGAGGGCGGACACGGTGGCGCCACGGTCGGCACGGGCCAATCGGGAGATGCGCGAGCAGTCCCGGGAGCGCATCCTCGTCGCGGCCCTGGAGGTGTTCGCCGAGAAGGGCTACCACGGGGCCACCGTCTCGGAGATCACCACGCGGGCCGGCGTCTCCCGCGGCCTGCTCAACTACTACTTCCCCGGCAAGCATCAACTCGTCGACGAACTGCTCGCCCGCTACCTCGACGGCGTCGTCGCACTCGTCATGGTCGACGGCACCCCGGACGAACGGCTGGCCGCGATCATCGACCGCGTCCTGGCCACCGCCGTGGCGACCGCCGGAGTGCAGCGGATGACGCTCAGTCTGGTGCTGAGCCCCGCGACGCATCCGCTGTTCGCGGCGGCGGAGGCGCGCAAGGAGGAGCGGGTCGCCGCCCTGGAGGACGCGCTGCGCGCCCTGTTCGCGGAGCGCGGCGCCGACGACCCCGCCCTGGAGGAAGTGCTGCTGCGCAGCCTCCTGGAAGGCGTCATCTTCAAGATCGCCGTGTACGAGGGCCAGTACCCGGTCGAACGGATGCGCCGACGCCTGTACGCCCTGTACGGACTCGCCGCCCCGACCGACGGCCTGACCGCCTCCGACCCGCCGCCGGTGGGACGGATGCGCGCCGCGTCCGCCACCGACGCCGCCGCCCCGCCGCACACCCCATAGACACACCCGTAGACACACCCGCAGACACACCTCGTAGGCACGTCACCGATCACCCGAGTCCGCCGGAGGGACACGCATGCCCTGGATACGGATACGCCGAGGAAGACGGGACACCGAGGAGCGCCGGTTATGGGACCGCGCCCGCAGCCGGGCCGAGGAGTGTGACCTGCCCCGTCCCTTCGACGTCGAAGTGTTCCTCGCCGCGCTGGCCGAACGCCGGGGACGGCCCATCGTGGTACTGCCCGTCGTCGCCGGCCTGGTGTCGCCGTGCGGAATGGTGGTCGGCACGGACCACGCCGACTACATCCTCTGCACGGCCGACAGCACCGGCTTCCACCGGCGGCACATCCTCCTGCACGAGGCGGCCCACCTGATGTGCGGCCACGACCGGCGGCTCCCCGCCCGCGGCGACGGCTCCGTACTGCTGCCGGACCTGCCCCCGGAACTGGTCGGCCGCGTCTGGGGACGGACCGGGTACGCCGATCCGGAAGAACGCGAGGCGGAACTGCTGGCCTCCTTCATCCACCACCGGGCGGGCCGTGAGGCGGCTGCCCCGGACGGAGCCGGCGGGGCAGCGGACCGGGCCGGCGTACTCGTCGGCGCGGCGTCGTCCGCCCGGCCCGCCACCGGGGCGTGAGATGAGCCGGTGGCTCGCGTACGGGCCCGTCGCCGTCGCCGTACTGCTGGCATGGGCCGAACTCCGGTCGGCCGGGCGGCGGCACACCTCCGGGCCAGGGCGCCGGCTGGCGGCGTTCGCCGCGCTGCTCGGCGCGGCCATGCTGGCCCTCGCGCCGTCCACGATCACCTGCGCCGAGCGGGTGCTGCCCGGCTGGCCGGCCCCGCTGCACCTGGCCGGGCGGGAACTGGAGATGGCGGCGCTGTCCCTGCTGCCCGGCATCCCCGCGCGGCTGGGCATGCCCGTGCGGGCGGTCTGCCGCCCGCTGCACCGCCTGCTGACGGCGACCGCACTGCCGGCCTGCCTGCTCCTCTTCCTCGCCGCGGACGCCGATACCACCGGCGGGGCGGTCACCGTCGAGGACCGGGGCTGGGTCGCGCTGGCGCTGTTCGGGACAGTGTTCACCGCCTACAGCGTCTGGTGCCTGGCCTGCTTCACACTGCCCGTACTCGCCCACACCCGCACACTGCCGCCCGGCCCGTCGCGGCTCGGGTTCCGGCTGATCGGCGCGGCGGCGGGGGTGGGGCTGCTGTGGGCCCTGTGGGGCATAGCGGGTATCGCGGGCATGGTGCGCGACCATCACCAGGGTGCGGGCCAGGACCCCGTCGCCGTCCTCCTGGGCACAGGCTGCCTCGCGCTGGCGGCGGCGGGGGCCACCACGGTCCGGTGGAGGGGGGCCGTCGTCGGCTGGGCGCGGCGCCTGCGCGCGGGGCGGGATCTGCGGGCGCTGGCCGCCCTGTGGTCGGCCCTGCACTCGGTGCTGCCGAACACGGCCCTGCCGGTAGCCGGGGTCTCGCCGGGCCGGCGGGGGCACGGGGCGCGCGACGCCGAGTTCGCCCTGTACCGGCGGATCGTGGAGATCCGGGACGGCGGTCTGGCGCTGAGCCGCCACATACCGGAGCAGCTCGCCGAATGGACGGGCGCCGGGCTGGAACGATTCCCTGCGGACGGCCCGTACGGGGAGCGTGAACAGTACGGGCCGTACGGGGAGCGTGAACGGTACAGGCCGTACGGGGAGCGTGAACGGCACGGGCCGAGCGGGCCGTACGGAGCCGGTGGCGTCCGGGCCGTCGTGGGTCGGGGGGTCGGCCTGTCCCGCTCCGGGCCCGCGTACACGGTGGCGGCGGTCGCCGAGGCCGCCGCACTGGCCGCCGCGATCGAGGCGGTGAGGGCGGGGCGGGGTGCGCGGCCCCCCGCCCCGGCCGGGATTACGCCCGCGACAGGGGCGGGAGGCGGGGACCCGGACCGGGACCGGGGCCGGGGTGTCTTCGCCGGGACGGTCGAGGACGAGGCGGCGTGGCTGTGTCAGGTGGCCGCGGCGTTCGAGTTCTCCCCGACGGTCGCCTACGTACGTTGCCGGGCGCGTGCGGAGTTCACCGGCCAGGAGCCGTCTGAACTGGCCGAACCGACCGAGGTGGCCGAACCGACCGAGCCGGTCAAGCCGGTCAAGCCGGTCGAGCCGACCGAGGTGGCCGAACCGGTCGAGGTGGCCGTGTCGTCTGCGCCGGCCAGCCCGTCAGCACCATCCGGCCCGCCCACACCGGCTACACCGTCCGGCCCGTCCGGCCCGCCCGGCCCGCCCGGCCCGCCCGGCGCGGACGCACCCGTCGCCCCTCAGACGGACACCGCCGACGGTGAGGCGTCCGCCGTCAACGGTGAGGCGTCCGCCGTCGACGATGTGGCGGAATCCGTCGACGGCGGGACGGCGCGCTGGCCCTCGACCAGCGCCCGGTAACCCGGGCACCCGTCGAACAACTCCTCGTGCGTGCCGGTACCGAGCACCCGGCCCGCCTCCAGGTAGACCACGCGCGGCGCGTGCCGGACGGTGGACAGCCGGTGCGCCACCACGACAACCGCGCGTTCATCGGCCATCCGGCCCACCACATCACGCAGCAACTGCTCGTTGACACCGTCGAGTTGAGAGGTCGGCTCGTCCAGGAGCACCACGTCGGCGTCGGTCAGCAGCGCACGGGCGAGCGCCAGCCGTTGCCGCTGGCCGCCCGAGAGGTCCGTCGCGCCGCCGATGGGTGTGTCGGCGCCCCGGGGCAGCGCGGCGACGGCCGAGGTGAGCCCGACCGCGTCCAGAGCGGCCGTCAGGACGGCGTCGTCCAGCGGCTCGTCCCGGCCGAGGCCGAGGTTCTCCCGGACGGTGCCCTCCAGGAGGGTGAAGGACTGGTCGACGTAGGCGACGCGGCGGCGCAGCGCGGCCAGCGGCCAGTCTGCGAGGTCGGTCCCGTGCAGGGCGACGGTGCCGGCCGAGGGCAGCAGCAGCCGTTCGACGGTGGCCAGTACGGTCGACTTGCCCGCTCCGGACGGCCCGACCAGGGCGGTCACCCCGCGGGCCGGTACGGTGACGTCGATGCTGTGGAGCACCGGTTCGCCATTGTGCCCGGCGGTGAGGCCGCTGAGCCGCAGCGCGGGCGCGTTCCGGTCGGGCGCCGGTTCCCGCGCCGGGCCGGGGTCCTCGCGCGGAAGGCCCAGTACGGCCTCGATCCGGCCGCGGGCGGCCATGCCCGCCTGGATCCGGCCCAGGCCGGAAGCGAGCACCGTCAGCGGCGTCACGATCTGGAACAGGTACATCATGAACGCCGCGAAGTCGGCCGCGCCCAGGGCGCCGGAGGCGAGCCGGACGCCGCTGCCGGCGAGCACGCCGACGATGGCGATCTGCTGGCCGAGGCTCATCAGCGGCGTGATGAACGCCTGCGAGCGGTCCGCCGCCACGGCCGCGCGGGCGGCCGCCCCGGCGCCGTCCAGGATGCCGCGCGCGGTGTGTTCCTCCGCCCGCGTGGCCTTGATCACGGCGATGGCCGACAGGGCCGCGGTGAACCCCTGGGCGACCTGGCCGAGCGCCTCCTGCTGGGCGGAGATCCCCCGTCGCACTCCTCTGACGAACACCGCGATGGCACAGCCCGCCACCGCGAACGTGCCGGCGACGATCAGCAGCAGCACCCAGTCGAGGAACCCCATGAGGACCAGGGAGACCACGGCGACCAGGGCGGAGGCCGGCATGGAGGTGACGCCGACGTCGAACATCGAGCGCAACTGGGCGCAGTCCGCCGTCACCCGGGCCGTGAGATCACCGGTGCCGGTGCGGCGCAGGTCGGGCAGGGGCAGCCGCAGCGTGTGCCGGATTAGGCGGCGGCGGGTCTCCAGGACCGACCACTCGCCGATCCGTCCGAGCAGGAACGAGGCCCACGCGCCGGCCAGCGCCCCGCCGACGGCGAGTACGAGCAGGAGCGCCGCCGACGGCACCACCGAGCGGTCCGCGCCGATGTCGATCACCAGCTGACGGACGGTGAGGGGCACACACAGGGACGTGGCGACGGAGAGCGCGATCAGGGCGAACGCGGCCGCGGCCGGTGCCCGGTGCCGGCGCAGCTGGGCGGTCAGCAGGCCGCTGAGCGGCGCGTCAGGCGGTGCGGCCGACGGAAGCGGCGGGGAGGTGCGCGACACGGTGGTCCTCCAGGGCGGTGCGGTGGACGGGTACGAGCGAGGCGCCGCCGGTCTCGTCGGCGGCCGGGGAAGCGGCGGTGTTGCGCAGCACCCAGCCGGCGATGGCGACGCGTGAGGTGCAGTCGAGGCGGCGCATGGTCTCCCTGATGTGGTTGACCACGGTCCACTCCGAGATCTGGAGCCGACGGGCGATCTGCTTGTTGCTCAGCCCGGCGGCCACCAGCCGGGACACCTGGGTCTGGCGCGGGGTGAGCAGCCCGTCGGCCGCACCGGGGCGGTCCGGCGCCTCGTGGGCGGGCCCCAGGGCGCGGTCCGAGCGGGGCGTCGGCCGCTCGGGCGCCGGCCGCTCCGGCTCCGCCCGTACGGACGCCAGCCGTACGCCGAAGGCGGCGACCAGGTCGGCCGTCGGCGTCCGGGCGCCCTCACGTAACGCGGCGAGGTAGCGCCGCTCGCCCAGCAGCCGGCGCGTCGCCCCCTCGAAGCGGGCCAGCGTGAAGTCCGGGGCAGGATCGTCGTCACCCGCCAGGGCGCGGGCGCTGTGGACACTGCCGATGAGCCGTGCGGTGTCCTCGGGGCGGTCTGCGGTGGCCGGCAGCAACGGGCTGCGCAGCAGGGCCAGATGGGCGCCGAGCACGGCGGCCCAGCCGAGGGGGCGCAGCGTCGCGACGGCACGGTGGTGGTACTCGGCCCCCGCGTGCTGTCCGGTCGCCGCGTCGAACGCGCACAGGTGCAGCAGGGCGGCGCCGGCGAGGAGTTGGTCGTGCCGGCGCAGTGCATCGGACAGGACCTTCCGGGCGGTGCCGGTACCAGTGTCGGTGTCGGTGTCGGTGTCGGTGTCGGTGTCGGTACCAGTGTCCGTGTCAATACCGGTGTCGGTGTCGGTGTCGGAGTACAGGAAAGCGCTCAGGGCCGCCTCCAGGTCGACGCGGCCGGCCAGGTGGTCCGCGCCCCGCGCTCGGTGCTCATGAGCGGCCCGTGCGAGCAGGACGGCGGCGTCGGACGGACGGAGGGACAGCGCCGCGTACGCCTGGACGCGCAGATACGGGGCGGTGGCGGCGCCAGGCACCTCGTACGGCGCGGCATCAGGCACCTCGTACGGCGCGGCGTCCGGCCGGTGGACGGGGTCGGCCTCCGCCAGGAACGCCGGCCCGCACTCCGGACGGCCCGCGCGGATCGCCGCGTCGGCCTGTGCCAGGGCCGCGTGCCCGCGCAGGGCGGCCGGCACCGTGCCCGGCCGGGACAGCGGCCGCAGCAGCTGCGGCCAGTCGGCGGGTGCGCCGACCGCGTCCCAGTACACGGTCAGGTCCGTGGCCAGGGCGAGGGCCTCCTCGGTCAGCTCGCGGCTGAGCAACTCGTCCAGGGCCGTGCGCACATTGGCCTCCTCGGCCCGGAGGGCCGTGAGACCCAGGTGCTGGTCGGCCAGGGTGAGTTGACGGGTCGCGGCGCGGGCGAGCCGCGCGTAGTACCGGGCGTGCCGCAGCCGCGCGCCGTCGTGGCCGGGACCGGAGGTGTCGGGCACGCTGGCCGGTGGCAGGTGGAGCCGCGCCTGCCCGGCCCCGTCCAGGGTCCCCGACGGGCGTGTCGAGGCGATGAGCAGACCTTGGCGCAGCAGCCGTTCGACTCCCTCGGTGAGCCGGGGGCCGGGCAGCCGGGTGACCTCGCGCAGCGCTTCCGGACCGAAACCGTCGGCGAACAGGGCGCAGAACGGCAGCAGTTCCGATGACGCGGCACACGCGGCGTCCGTCGGACCCGGGACCGTGTACTGCCCCAGCAGCCCGGTCAGCCGGCCGCCGCGCGGTCGGCCGACCGCGCCGTGGACGGCCTCGGGACCCTCCAGGGCGGCCACCCGCGCCGCACTGACCAGGGCGCCGGGCATCCCGTGCAGGGCGGCGCACGTCCGTGCGAGGGCCTGATGGCTGTCGTGCCCCGGCACGAAGGCGGGGTTCAGCGCACTGATGGCGGCGGCGTAGAGGGCGACGGACGGGATGCGGAGTGAGGCGTCGAGATCCAGGGCGGTGCAGTCCCGCGGCACCGGCAGACCGGACAGCGGCAGCTCACGCACGTCGGGCAGGGCGAGCGGTCCCCGGGCCGTCGCCAGCACCGCCAGCCCCGCCGCGGCGGCCTCGGCGAGCAGCCCGGCGTACTCCTCGCGCGGCAGCCGGTCGAGCCCGTCGAGGACGAGCAGCGGCCGGGGATCGCCGCTCCCGGCGGCGAGGACGGCCGCGCGGGCCCGCGCGGCGCCGCCGGCATCGATGTCGAGGTAGAGATGGCGGGCCCCGGTCTGCCGGGAGCGGTGGACGGCGACCGCCGCGGCGAGGTGAGTCTTGCCCGCGCCGGCCGCTCCGCGCAGGACCACGGCCGGCGGGGTGAACGCGGTACGGGCCAACAGGCCGAGCAACAGAGCGGTTTCCCGCTCCCGGCCCACGGTCGGGCCACGGGGCGGGGACGATGGCTGAAGGGTCGGGCGAGGCCGTGACGGGGTCATCAGTGGATGCTCCGGAGTGGGATACCGAACGGCGACCGGATATTCTGAGATGAATGAAGAGGCGAGAGCCATCCACCTCAGCATGACTCCTATGCTGTCTCCGGCGGGCGTCGCCTGTCAACCAGGATGAATGATCAGCCAGAGATCATTCACTTCCGCTGACGTCCGATGCGTCGTCGAAAGGGAGAGGACCGTGGCCGACACCGAGCCCGTGGCGTCGAAGCTCGCCGAGAAGATCGAGGCGCTGTTCCGTGTGGTCCGCCGCCCCGACCAGCAGCCCTACTCCAACGAGGACGTCGCCGCGGCGTGCCGGCAGGCCACCGGCGAGTCCTTCTCGGCGACCTACCTGTGGCAGTTGCGCAGCGGACGTCGCGACAACCCGACCAAGCGTCACCTGGAAGCCCTGGCCCGCTTCTTCGACGTGCCGCCGGCGTACTTCTTCGACGACGAGGAGGGCGAGCGCATCGCCTCCCAGCTCGAACTGCTCGGCGCGCTGCGGGACGCCAACGTACGCAGCGTCGCCCTGCGCGCGGTCGGTCTGTCACCGGAGGCGCTGGACACCGTCAGCGATCTCATCGACGTCATCGCCCGCCGCGAGGAGGCGACGCGCAGGACCGACGGGACCACCACCGCCTGAGGCCGGGCCCGGCACACGGATCGGCCCCGCGGCAGGGATCGTCCGCGGGGCCGACGTCTCAGGGCCGTGTCTCAGGCCGTCGTGAGGATACTGATGGTGACACCGCTGACGAAGGAGAGCGACAGGCACAGCAGCGTGCTCTGGGCGTCCTCCTTCTGGATGCCGGTGGCGGCCAGTTCCCGGACCGCTTCGTTGGGCGTGGTGTAGGCGGCGTAACCACCCATCAGGCCGGTGTTCTCCATGACGTGACTCCTGTTCTTCCCTCGGTGGTTCTCAGCCCCACAGGGTGGTGGTGATGGACAGCAGCAGCGAGGCGGCCGAGATCGCGGTGACGATCGACGGGAGAAGGGTGACCTCCGGTTCGTTGCTCGCGGAGGCCATCTCCTCCACGGCGGCGTTGGGGCTCGTGTAGGCGGCGTAGCCGCCCATCAGCTGGGTTTCCACGGCTGCTCCTCGAAGAAGGGTGAAGAAGGACGAAGAAGGGCGCAGACCCGGAAGGCTCCGGGGCCCCTGGATCACATGGATGACATCGCATCCGGGCCCACATCCGACAGAGCAGGAATCTGGCTCCAGCCGGCTCCGGGGCGGCCCCCAGACATCTGCCATACCGCTGCCGTACCGCCGGCAGGTGCCTGCCCCGCAGACATCTGCCTCTGCCCCGCCCGACGCCGCGCTCCCTAGCGTGCCGTCCATGGCAGCAGCGACGATCACCCACGCTCCCGAGCCCGCCGCGGCGGACCGGCACCGACTCGCACCCACTCCCCTGGACGAGGTTCCGCAGATCCGCGCGGGCATGGAGCAGCTCGGTCTCCCGCCGTTCGCGCCCGGTGACCTCACCGGGCGCGCCGGCCGCAACGACAACTGGGCGGGCCGCACCGAGGACGGCCGCCATCTCTTCGTGAAGCGGCTCGACCCGGCCGCACCCGGAGCGAAGGACCGCTTCGAGCGAGTCCTGGCCTTCGAACGCGTCCAACGCGTCCGGCAACAGGCCCGGGAACAGCTCCGGGGGCAGCCCCAGAAACAGGCCCAGGGGCAGGTCCAGGGGCAGCCCCCGGGGCAGGTCCAGGGACAGCCCCAGGAGCAGCCCCAGGGGCAGGTTCCGGAACAGCAGCCGGCCTGGCGCACCCCCGCCTTCCTGGGAGGAGACCCCGACACCCTCGTCCTCGTCTTCGCGTGCCTGGACGGCGCGGTCACCGGTACCGCCCTCGCCGACGACGGCCGGTTCGACCCCGCGCTGGCCCACCGGGCCGGCCGGGCCCTCGGCGAACTGCACGCGCTGCCCGCCGACGGCGTACCACTCGTCGACACGGCCGCCACGCGGGCCACCGCGAACCGCCTGGCGTCCCTCCCGCTGGCGGCCTACACCGCCGCCAGCGCCGCCGAACTGGACGCCTGGGCGCTGCTCCAGCACGACCGCAAGGTACGGGAGGCGCTGCGGCTGCTGGCGGAGCGGTCCGCCGAGACACCGGCCACCCCGGTCCACGGCGACATCCGGCTCGACCAGTTCCTGCTGCACGACGGCGAGCTGTACCTCACCGACTGGGAGGAGTTCCGCCTCGCCGACCCCGCCGCGGACGCCGGCGGATTCGTCGGGCAGTGGCTGCACCGGGCGGCCACCCGCATGTTCACCGAACTGGACGCCGAGGACGCCGGCGCTCCCGCCGAAACCCACCGGTCGCTCGTCGCCAACGGTGAGCGCCAACTGGACGCCGTGAAACCGCACATCGCCGCCTTCTGGACCGGCTACCGCGCCGCCCGGCCGCACCCCGGCAGCGGATTCGCCGCCCGCGTCACGGCGTACGCCGGCTGGCACCTGTTCGACCGGATGCTGGCCGCCACCCCCTTCACCCACCGCCTCGGCGCCGTACAGCGGGGTATCGCCGGTGTGGGACGCAACGCCCTGCTGGACCCCGCCCGGTTCGCCGCCGTGCTCGGCCTGACGGAGGACTGATGCCCACGACCGCCGCGGCCCCGCCGCTCTCCCCCGCTCTCCAGGACGCCCTGGCCACCGTCGAGTTGCACCCCGGCGACTCCGGCGGCACCCCGGCCGTCACCGTCGCCGGCCACCGCGTGGAGGCGGCCACACCCCGCGAACTGCGCGTCGCCCTCGGCAACGTCCTGTACGAACAGTGGCACGCCGGCATCCGCGACGCCGGCGACGGTCCCGTGCGAGGGCCACGCCGCGACACCGCCCTGGAGGAGCGGCTGGCCGCCCAGGTGCCGCACACCACCACGCGCGCCGACGCCGTCCTGCGCCGGCCGGCGACGGACAGTACGCCCGCGGTCGTGGAACTCGGACGCGTCCTGGTCTCCGTACCCGCCGACGCCGTGCACGCCGTACCCGGAACCGGCCCCGGCCCCGGCCCCGGCCCCGGCCCCAACCTCGGCCTCAGCCTCGGCCCCGGCGACCCGGTACAGGTGGAGCACCCCGCCCTCCGTCCCGCCCTGTCACCCGGGTTCCTGCTGGTGGACGGCGCGCAAGGGTTCGCCCGGCACGTCGGGCGGCAAGAGGTCCTGCGCCTGTACGTGCACGTCGCCGAGGCCGCCGCGGCCCCCGCCGTCTGGGGTGCCCTGCTGCGGGAACTGGCCGGCCTCGCCGTCCCGTACCGGGCCAAGGTGCTCTCCCGGAGCTGGTCCTACCCGCGCCGGGACGCCGTCGTCGTCTACCTCTGCGCCGAACACGCCGCCGTGGCCTCCCGCCTGGCCGCCGCCCTGGCGCACACCGCCGGCATCGCGGACGACGTCTCGGTCTTCGCCCACCGCCTCGCCCCCGGCACCGCCGTGGCCTGGGACCCCCGCGATCCGCGCCCCGCCCGGACGGAACGCAGCTTCGGACAGCACCGGGCCGCCGCCGTCGCCGACGGAGTGGTCCGGCACCTCACCGGGCCCGACGACGACACCGGTCTCGCCGCCCGGGTGGCCGCCGCGCTGCGGGAGGCGTCGGTCCTGCCCGCCGAGCCCGCCCGCAACACCACCTCACCCGCCTTCACCGCCACTCCGCCGGCCCGGGAGGTCTGATGCGTCCGCTCCACCGCCTGTCGGTCCTCTTCCCCCACATGGTCCGCGAACCCGGCGAACTCCTGCGCGTCGCCGCCCTGGTCGGCGACTCGGGCGCGGACCGGCTGTGGATGGGACAGTCCCTCACCATCGAGACCCACCAGGCACTCGCCTACCTCGCCGGAGCGGGCCACCGCATCCCGGTCGGACTGTCCGTCGCCCTCATGGCACTGCGCCACCCCTATGACGCCGCGGCCCAGGCCCGGTCCCTGGCCGTCCTCACCGGCCACCCGCCGGTCGTCGCCTACGGCGCCGCCGAACCCGAGTTCGCCACCGCTCTGAACGGCGCCCCCTACGCCCGGCCCGCCTCCGCCGTCGCCGAGTACGTCCGGGTCCTCGGCCGGCTGCTCAGGGAGGAGCGGGTGGACCACCGGGGCCCGCTCTTCCACGTCGGCGGGATGGGGCTGCCGCGGCTGCCCGGCGACGTCCCGGTCCCCGCGCCGGCCGCGGAGATCGGCGCCGGCGTGCTGCGCCCCGGAATGGCACGCGCGGCGGGCGCCTGCGCCGACGTCGCCGTCACCTGGCTCACCCCGCCCGGCTACGTAAGGGACACCCTGCTGCCGGCCCTGGCGGCCGGTGCCGCGTCGGCCGGCCGGGACCGGCCCCGGGTCGCGACGGTGGTGCACGCCGCGCTGGACCGCGCCGGACGCAACGCCCACCTCCTGGCACAGTCCGGGGCAGGCGGACACCTGCGGGTCCACCACTACAGCGACATGCTGCGCCGCGCCGGCCTGGACGTCCACACCTCCGACCCGGTGGGCTCGGCCCGCGAACTGGTGGAGGAGGGTGTCTTCCTGTACGGCAAACCCGGCGACGTGGCCGCCGGCATCCGCGCCCACTACGAGGCCGGCATCGACGAGGTAGTGCTGAACCCGTTCGCCGTCGCCCACGTCCACGGCATGGACGCCGCGCTGCGCGATGTGCGCGACATCCTCGCCGAGTTCACCTGACCGCCCGGCCCGGTCCTCGTCATCCGGAGTCATCCGAAGTCGTCCGGAGTCATCCGGAGTCATCCGGTGGCGAGGCCGACCGTGAGAAAGTCGGTGCGCCTGTCGACGGCCTGATCCACGCACGGGGCCTGCTGTTGGCCGCTCACGGTCGCGTGCACCGCTGCGGGTGCTGTCGGTGCTGCGGGTGCTGCGGGTGCTGTGGGTGCTGTGGGTGCTGTGAGGCGGGGCCTTCTCGGAAGCGAGAACCTCGAACTGGGACGCCGCCTCGGCCCCGGCACACACTCCCCTCCCCAACCCGCGACATCCTGTCGGCGATCTGTTGCCGAAGTCCGGCCTCAGTCGGGCACCGCGACCGCAGTGCCCAAGGCCCGCCTGATCTCGGCGGCCGGGAATGGCGTCCGCCTGCTCTCGGTGAGCAGACGGCGGGCGAACTCGCCGAAGACCACGGCGGGGCGGGAGTGCCGGTCGATGATCGTGGCGATCTCGCCCGGGACGCCATCGGGTCGGTGGCCGACGATCCAGTCGCGCAGGAACGCTTCGTGTTCCCTCCCGTCACGCAGCCCATCGGGCAGGTGGTGGCGGAGCAGATGACTCGCCGTGTGGCAGCGGTCGTACACGAGGTGCTCGGAGAGGAACTCCGCCTCGACCGTCGACAGTTCGAAGCCGGAGCTCAGGGCCAGTCCGAAGTCCGCGAAGTACAGCCGCCGACCGTCTGTGAGGACATTGGCGAAGTGGGCGTCGAAGTGGACGAGCCCGTGCGAGCTCATGAAGGCGGTGCCCCGCGAAAGAGCCTCATCCACCCACTGGTACGGCGAGCTGCCCCCGCGCTCCGGCGCGGCGGCCCGGTGGTCGTGCAGCCAGTCGCCGAGTGTCTGCGGGACGTGTTCCAAGAAGAGCACCAGACTGGACGAGGACCGGCCGATGGCCTCCAGCCGCTCACGCACGGCCGGTGAGCCCTCCCAATGCGAGACCGCCCCGTCGATGCCGCCGAACTCGTCGACGAACCCTTCGGGAGGCGAGTCGGGCAGGACGCGCCAGTGGTACATCAGCGGAAAGCCCTCGTATTCGTCCCCGAGGACCCAGTGGGTGGTCATGACGTGCACGGCCAGTTCTCGCCAGGCCCCGAACCCTGCTGAGCCCACCCCGTACTGGTAGTACATCGGCAGTCCGAAGAGGTTGGCCGTCGACCGCGTGTTCTCCGGCCGCAACTCGGTGTCCGTCAGAGGCACTCGCTTGACGAACACCCGCGTGCCGTCGATGTCCAGCTCCGCGGACCTGCCACCGATGCCGGACCCGCGCGAGGACGCGGCGGCCACAACCTCACCGAGCCGACGGTCACTCAGCAGGGACAGGCGCGTGGCCACGGTCCCGTACACGGCAAGTCGAGCGGCATGCCGCGGGTCCGGACGGTGCATGGACGACTCCTCGGTGCCCCGGAACCAGGGCCTCGGCGATCTGGCGGACCTGGTCGAGCCCGGCCGCCGGGGCTGTCCAAGTATCAGGCACGACAAGCTGCCCGGAACATGGCCTCCGTACGCCGCCTCGGACGGTGACGGCCGCCGCCCAAGCGGAGGCGGTCCGAGGCGGAGAGGCATCGGCGGTCGAGTCGGTCGACAGCCGCCTGAGACGCATCACTGAGGTGGGTCTGGAGTGCATCCGGTCCCAGAAGGTTGCCTCGGCGGGGCGATGGCGACGTCGTTCCTCTCCTCGCGTTCGGGGACGCCGTGCACCGTTTTCAGTTCCGCTTTCCCCGTCCCCACCGAATCGGACGTGCCCGTTGGCCGAGCTTCCGGCCCGGCGGCGGCCGGGCCGACAACCTCCGGCTCGTCCTGCACGCCAACGCCCTCCTCGCCTCCATTCCCGGCATCAGCCACCGTCGTACGCGGCCGGGCGCTCGGCTTCGATACAAGACTCACTCTCCACGGCGACCTCGCCCGCGACGCCGACACCGCCGTGCTCGGCTTCGACGAACTCACCGTCGGACTGCCACCCCTGGTCGTCCTCACCTACCTGTACCGGCACGTCACTCCCAAGATCGCCGACGGCCTAGTACTCCAGCTGTAGATCATGATCGTGCAGATGGGGCCGGTGCGGAGAGGAGTGCAGCCACCGTTGATCGTCGTGAGTTTTGTGGACTGACGACTCGACGGTGATCGCAGGTCACAGCAATCTCCTCCGCCCGATGGCGGGAGGCATTCCAGGGGCTGATGGGTCAGATGGCGGGCCGATTTGCGCAGGTCCGGGCGGGCTCAAAAGGCCGTGCGGACCAGCAGGTCCGGGAGTCTCACATGTACTCGAAGTACCGGTCGTGCCAGTACGCCTTTCCCAGCTCCTCGTCGTCGTCCTCTTCTTCGGCCGCTTCGCCCGCAGCCACGAGCGCCGCCACCAGCTCCTCGTCTCGGTGCGCCTCCAGGACCGACGGCCCGTCGTACGGCTCCCAGAGCAGCTCGGACGGGACGAAGGTGCATGCCACCGCCGCGCAGACGCCGTCGAGCCACGTCACGAACTCCTCGGTCAGGCCCGCCTCACCGCAGGGGGCACCCTCACCGACCACCACCTTGGCGGTGACGAAGTAGTTGCCGAAATTGCTCATCGCGACGCGCAAGGGCCGGCCAAGACCCGTCACGCCCGCTGGGACGTTGATGACACCGTAGAAACTGGCGTCCTGGCCCATGCCACTTGAGCACGACGGCCCGAAGCGCTCCTCAAGGGTGCTCACCAGCCGAGCGAAACAGTCCCGCGAAGTGTCCAGGTCGAAGTTGGCGGGACGTTCCAGGTGATGGGGGTCGTCATGCTCTCGCAGGAGCGTCCGGACCTGATCCAGCAGGAGCATGCGCGACCATCCGTCGGTTCTTGTGCGGAGAAGGGTGGTGGGGCCGGTGCGGAGACGGGTGCGACCACCGTTGATCATAAGTCGTGTGGACTGACGATGAGGCGGTGGCCGCAGGTCACAGCATGGATCCCGGTCGGTGGCGGGCGGCCTTCGAGGTGGCCATAGGCCCGATCGCGGGCCGGATCGCCCGGCTCGAACCCCGACTGCGAGCCGGACAACTGGTGCTGGGCCTGCTGTCGGACCTGTCGCGCAAGAACCGCTGGACGATCGCGGAATGGGCCGGTGAGACCGGCCCGCACGGTATGCAGCATCTGCTGTGCCGGGCTGTCTGGGATGCCGATGGCGTCCGTGACGACGTGCGCGAGTATGTCGTCGAGCACCTGTATGACTATGCCGCGGTCCTAGTGGTCGACGAGACCGGCGACGTGAAGAAGGGCACCCATACGGTCGGAGTCCAGCGTCAATACACCGGACCGGCCGGGCGGATCGAAAATGCCCAGGTCGCGGTTTACCTCGTCTACGCCGGGATGCGTGGGCACGCGGCGGTGGACCGGGAGCTGTACATCCCGCGCTCCTGGACAGTCGACCCGGACCGCTGCTGGGCAGCCGGCCTCCGCCCGGACACCGTCTTCGCGACCAAGCCGGATCTGGCCCGCACGATGATCGAACGGTTCCTGGACGCCGGACACCGCGTCGGCTGGGTCACCGGCGGCGAGGTCTGCGGCGGCAACCCGAAACTGCGCACGGCTCTGGAAGAACGCGGCATCGGCTACGTCCTCGCGGTCGCGTGCTCGGCCGAGGTGCCTACCGGCGCCGGCAGGTTCCGCGCCGATGCCCTGGCGCGGAAGGTGCTGAAGCATGCCTGGCAGACTAGGGTCCGTCTTCGAGATCGTCAGATGGTGGATCATGGTTGAGTGATACGTCGTCATACGTCGTCATGAACTGCCCGAGCGAGAGTGGAGTTACTCGCTACGCTGCTGCCTCGGACTGCAACAGACCGGCCACGGGTGGAGGCCCTCTGGGTCGTCAACGGCATGATCTACAAGATCCGGACCGGCCTTTCCTGGCGTGACCTGCCCGAACGTTACGGGCCATGGAAGACGCTCTACAACCATGTGATCATGGAATTGCTCGACCGGTTGGAGGCTGCCCGGCCGGGAGCCCGGATGGTCAAGCGTCCGCTCTGAGCGCCGGACGCCCTTCTCTCTCGCCCGCCCTGGTCTGTTCGCGTCTCAGCCGTACTGGTGGCAGAGGTGACTCAGAGGTGACTCGGCGGGCTGACCCGGTTGCGCTCAGCACCCTCTGACGCAGGCGGTGGTCACGCGACGATATGTGTGACCTCCCTCGGACTACTCCCTCGGAGTGGATGTCGCGAGCTGTTTATCGTTAACAATCATTTTTTCTGCGAGACGGCGCATTGGAGCACTTGGGGCGCACCGACCGGCAGAAGGGATGGGCCTGCGAGGACTACCTGAAATCCTTGCAGTCTGATCAATCTCGATCATTGGATCATACATAAACGGACAGAAGTTGTCCGTAAACACCATTCGACTCGACCTTCCGATCGATTGGTGTTCTATCTGCGTACACATTCAGGCCAGCAGCGACTCATTGTGCCCTGATCGATCAAATGAGACTTTTGGGAAAGCTAAGATCAGGGCATCCTGGAAGGGTAGTAATCGTGCAAATTGACGAGGCAAGAGAGTTGCGGAACCATCTGATTTCACGGCTCTCTCCACCTGCCACAACAGCATGGACTCACACAGCAGCCTGCGAGCCCCGCAGCGGTATCACCCGCTCGCTGGGTATCGGCGTGTCACGGAAGAGATCTCGGGGCTACCGGTTGGAGTTACGGCTGGAGACACGGGACCTGAGGGAGCATCCCGCAGTCGCGGATCTTCTTACTGCCGCCCGGGGGGAGGTGAACGTCGAGGTGACCGGACGGATCAGCGCGCTCGGTGGGCAGCAAAACCCTCACCAGTCACGTAACCGGCCCCTGACGGTAGGAAGCTCGGTCGGGCACGGCCTCGTGGGGGCGGGAACACTGGGTTGTTTCATCCGCTTTCACGAGTATCCAGGCGCCATCGGGGTCCTCTCCAACAACCATGTCCTGGCCGCAACGAATCAAGGGAAGATCGGCGACCCGGTTTTTCAGCCGGGTCCACTGGATGACGGAGGACCGGAGGACTGCATCGGGGTTCTTTCCCACATGATCCCCCTCGAAGAGAGAAAGATGAATCAACTTGATGTGGCGGCAGCAGTCCTCGATCCAGGAATCGAAACCACGGGAAATCGCCTGCCTGAGGGAGATCTGGAAAAGGTGAGCGATCCGTCCTTCGACGATGTTATTCTCGCGAAGGTCGGCCGGTCCACCGGGCACACGAAAGGCCATCTGTCCGCCACAGAGTTCGACCTGATGCGGGTGGAGTATCGCATCGGAGACGCCGAATACAGGTACTTCCGCTTCTCCAACATCATCGAGATCGAGGGAACCAACGGGTTCTCCTTTTCAGCTGCTGGTGACAGCGGGTCCATAATCTACTCTCCTCGTACCCGAGTCGGCTATGCGATGATCTTCGCAGGCAATGAGGAGGCGAACCGGTCCTATGCCATGCCTCTGTCCGCCGCGCTTCGCGCCGTGAAGGCCGAACCGCTCACTGGCACAGAAGACCGATAGACGCAGTGGAGGCTTCCGATGCCTGACCTCGCAGCAGCCCGCCAGGCCAAGAGCAGAATCATGGACACGGTCCTCAATACCGGTGACGCACAGCGTGTGACTGGGGTCGGCCTCCGACAGCAAGAAGGCAGTTGGGTCGTGCGGATCAACCTGTGCGAGGACGACGACGGGACACGCCGGAGAATCCCTTCCGAGATAGAGGGGGTTCCCGTGGTTGTCGAAGTGACCGGCACCGTCCGCGCGCAGCCGGCGGCCGGCGGCACACTGCGTGCACAACGTGCTGTCCCCCCAGGTGTTCACCGCCATCTCCGGCTCCTGTTCGCAGTCGCTGCCTTCCTCGCGGTCATCACCACGACGATCACGCTTATCGTCGTGGGCTGAATTCCTCGACGCACTCCGCGCCCGCCGCCGCCCGGACGGCGTGCCTGCAAGGCCGGCCGGCCGGTCGACACGGGAGTCGCGTTTGCCGCCTCCCCGGTCTGCTGCTGACCGGGGCCCGCATCCTCCACACCGCTCGCATCTGCCGGCCCTGGCACCGAGAACGTACCGGGTAGCGCCGCGTTCCTGCCCGCCCGACAGCCAAGCGACTTCCCTGTAGGAGCGCCGCTTCCTGCCCAGAGATGTCAGTGCTGCCGGCGTGCGGGACGCGTGCCGGCAAAAGGGGAGCCGGCCGCGGGCGGGGGCCGTTCACGGAACCGGCGGACCAGAGCGCCGGGAAACGGCCAGGGAGACCGGACTTCACGAGCACACGCGGAGTCTCTTCGCGGCGGAGAACATCGATAAAGGTGTTAATCGACGACGAGCCTACCTCTTCGTAGCGCTCACATCGGCCGGCCTTTGCCGGGTCCGAGCGCAGGATGTCGCACACCTGAGCCAGGAGCGGCGTGGAGGGGACGGCCCGGCACGGCGCGTCCCCTTCTCCCGGCTACAAACGGGATGAGACCTGGCTCAACGCTGTCAATGACCAGGTCGCGGGGATCGGCGCGATGGTCGTGCGCGACACTCCGCGCGACAGCCTCTACACGCTGGACACGCTGCTGAACCTCGATGGCGGGATGAAGCCGCAGATGGTCGCGGCCGACAACGCCTCGTACTCCGACATGGCCTTCGGCCTGTACAAGATGCTCGGCTTCCGCTTCGCCCCGCGCTTCCGCGACCTCGCCGATCAGCGGTTCTGGCGGGCCGACCTGCCCGACGGCGAGACGCCGGCCGCCGGGTACGGGCCGCTGGAGGCCGTGGCCTGCAACAAGGTGGACCTCAAGCGGATCACCACGCACCGGCCGGCCATGCTCCGCGTCGCCAGGTCGCTCATCACCAACCAGGTCCGCGCCTACGACCTGCTGCGCATGTTCGGACGCGAGGGCCACCCGACTCCACTCGGCTCTGCGTTCGCCGAGTACGGGCGGATCGACAAGACCATGCACCTGCTTGCCCTGGTCGACCCGGTCGACGACACCTACCATCGGCTGATGAACCGGCAGCTCACCGTGCAGGAGTCCCGGCACCGCCTGGCCCGCACGAACTGCCACGGCGGTCGAGACCAGATCCGCCAGGCGTACCGCGAGGACCAGGAGGACCAGCTCGCAGCTCTCGGCCTCGTCCTCAACGCCGTGGTCCTGTGGAACACCCGCTACTTGGACGCCGCCGTCGCCCAGCTCCGCGCCGAGGGCCACGCCATCAAGGACGAGGACGTCGCCCGCCTCTCCCCGCTCAAGGACCGGCACATCAACTTCCTGGGCCGCTACCTGTTCAACATCAAGGCCAGCGGTCCCGGCCAGGGCCTGCGCCCTCTCCGGGACCCGGACGCCGTCGAAGACGACGAGGGCAGCGACTGAACCGGCGCGCGACGTACGGTGGAGAGGTAGCGCGTACCAGCCCGAGTTGTCAGAACCGTATGGAGCGACGGCATTGCGGTGTCGGCTCCGGACGGTTCGGGGTTCTGGCCAAGGCTTGGAACAAACGGCTGCCGGGCCGCACGGTGAGGGGTCGACTTGACGTGGCGCCTTGGCAGGGGGTGTGTCGGATGTTCTACGAGCGCACGGCGGTGGGCCTGGACGTGCATTCCAGGTCGGTGGTCGCGCACGCGGTGGACTGGGAGACGGGCGAGGTGTTCCGGTCGCGGCTGGTGCCGCAGCATCCGGAGATCTTGCGGTGGGTGCAGCAGCTGCCCGGCCCGGCCGCGGTGGCTTACGAGGCGGGACCGCACGGCTTCGGGCTGGCCCGCGCCCTGGAGGAGGCCAGGGTCCGGTGCGTGGTGGTCGCGCCGTCGAAGGTGGAGCGGCCGCCCGGGGACAAGGTCAAGACCGACAAGCGGGATGCGCTGCGGCTGGCCCGGCTGCTGCACATCGGGGAGCTGCCGGCGGTGCGGGTGCCCGCCGAGTGGGAGGAGACCGCCCGGGACCTGGTGCGGGCCCGCGACGACGTGCGGACGGACCTGATGCGGGCGCGGCACCGGCTGGCCAAGCTGCTGCTACGGCACGGCTACCAGCACGACGGGCAGGCATGGACCATGGATCATGAGCGGTGGCTGCGTTCCCTGCGGTTCGAGGACGCGGCGCTGCGCACGGCCTTCCGCGAAGAGCTCGACTGTGTGCTGGCCACCCTGGCGCGGCGCAACCGGATGGACGCCGCGCTGGAGGAACTCGCCGAGCGGCCCGAATGGCGGCCCACCGTGCGGCGGGTGAGCTGCATACGCGGCGTCGGGGTGCTCACCGCGGTCGGGCTGACCACCGAGGTCAGCGACTGGACCCGGTTCACCGGCTCCACCATCGGTTCCTTCCTGGGGCTGGTGCCCTCGGAGAACTCCAGCGGCAGCCGCCGGGTGCAGGGCCCGATCACCAAGACCGGCAACACGCACGCCCGCCGTCTGCTGGTGGAGGCGGCCTGGCAGCAGCGCCGCCCGCTGCACTCGGTCGGCACGCCGCTGCGCAAGCGCCGCGACCTGGTCTGCCCGGCGGTGCGGGCCCGCGCCCAGCTGGCCGACCGGCGGCTGCACCACCGGTGGGTCCAGATGGACGCCCGGGGCAAACGCTCCACGGTCACCGCGGTCGCCATCGCCCGCGAGCTCGCGGGCTGGTGCTGGAGCCTTGCGGTGATGGACGGCTGAGCCCCGCACCACCCCACAGACCGGTCGGCGGGCGGCCGGACCGGGGACAGCGCGAGGGGCGACCCGCGGCCGTTCTGTGAGCAGGCCGGCGAGCATTCGCAGCCCACGCTCGGTGTCAGACCAGCGGACCGCCCCCGACGAACACCCGGTCATGCGGTAACCAACCCGCGGATATCAGACTGACCGCGCGTCGGAAACGATCCCCGGCACCGGCCTCCCGCCGACCCCCGCAGCGCACCACTCAAGGGGCACTTCGCCATGCCCCTTGACAAGATCGGCCCCATATTAGAACGGCGGTTCGGTGGAGTAGGCGCCGTCCCAGGCGGGTGTGGTCGGTTTGCTTATCGGCTGCTGGAGGAGTCGTACAGCGTCTTGGATGCGGCCGAGGTCGACAAGGCGCTCGGCACGAAGAGAGCTGTTGACTGCCGGGTGCTGTGCGAGGACTGCGTCGGCTTCTTCGGTGCGGCCGGCTTTGGCAAGCATGTCCGACAAGGCCCAGGCCGCGTACCAGGTGTCACCCTCGGGGTGCGCCCGCACCTGCTCGATCGCTTCGTCGAGCAGGCCGCAGTCGGCCATGAGCGGAAGCCGCATTTGGAAGAGGTCCCAGTACTCCTTGCCGTCGCTTCGCTCCTTGATGGCATCGAGGTGGGCCAGGCCCTCTCGGGACCGGCCGTGGTCGGCGTACAGGGTGCAAAGAGTGTGGACGAGCCAGTCCTCCGCGTCGTGTTCGGTGAGCGCGCGCAGCACCTCGATCGCCTCGTTGCTCCGGTCGTGCCGGACGAGGAGCTCGGACAGTGGTACAGCCACTTGCCGCATGCCGGACGGCGTGGCACCGAAGACGCGGTAGGCGGCGATAGCCCCTTCCGCGTCGCCGCGTTCCTCCAGCGCTTCGGCAAGGCGCTGTACGGCGTGCCCGTGGTACTCGGACGCTGCGTACGCACGCAGTTCCGTGATCCGGTCGTGTCTGGCCAGCAGGTCGGCCAGCTGGTCACGGCCGTTGACGGAGGTGACCTCGCGGGTGTGCAGCAGGGCGATCGCCTCCTCGACCCGGCCCTGGCGTTCCCTGATCGTGGCGAGCAGGCCGACGGCGTTGGACGGTTCCATCCGGAGGTTGTCGCAGTCCGGGTCGTTGCAGGCAGGGACCGCCGCTTCCATCCGACCCTCCAACAAAACTGCCGCTTCCTCGTCCATGCCCGCCGTTTGGGCGACGTCGACCAAGCACTCGGCGAGGAACCAGTCCTGGATCCCGGCGCGCAGCAGCATGAACGCCTCGCCGCTGCGGCCGTGGCGGGCCAGCAGGCGCGCGAAGAAGACCAGCGCCAGCCGGTCACCGGCCTCCGCGTACGGGCGGGACAGCGCGATCGCCTCCTCCACCCGGCCCCAGCCCTCCAGCAGCTCCGCCCGGGCTTGGGCCGCCGGCCACCACTTCGTGGCGACGTACGGAGCGAGCACCTCCAACGCCTGTTCGCGCTGGCCCCGATGCCCGAGCAGCCGGGCCCACTCCAGCGAGCAGAACCACTCCCCGCGGCCGGCCTGAAACTCCACTTCCCGCTCATGACCGAGTTCGAGGAACCGCGCCACCAGCCCCGGAGGAATGCAGCCCGTCAGCGTTCGGGCCCGGTAGTCAAGATCATCAGCGTCCACGACAGCGCACCTTAGCCCTCACCACCGACACAGCACGTCGGGGCCATCGCATGTGAGAGCAGGCGTCAATAGACCATGGCGAGCTCAAGCGGCCGGGGCGTCCAATGAACCCGCGCAATCCGGGGGTTCGCGGCGGCTCGAATCCAATCAGATCCGATGGTGATTGATGACAAGGTTTGACGACAGATAGGGCCGATCCTCCGTACGGAAGGGGCCCTTCGGTGGCGGACCTGGTCTACAAGCCGGTCTCGACTGACCAGCAGTCCACCGCCCGGCAGGACTTCGTCCTGGAGGAGGCCGGGATCGAGGACCCGGTCATCTTCGAGGAAAAGCCGGGTACCTCCAGCCGCCTCCATCCACTCCAGCGCCCCAAGTTCCGCGCGCTTCTTGACTACGCGCGGCCGGGCGACACCGTGCACATCTCCGAGATGTTCCGCCTCGTGCGCGGCAACCAGCACATCCTCGACGTGCTCGACGTCCTCCACCAGGACTGTCTCGCGCTGCGCATCCACGACGGCGCGTTCTCCGCGATGGACCTCACCGCCCGCCATCCGCGCACCGGAGAACTGCTGTCCACCGTGAAGTTCATGGTGCAGACCCTCGCCGCCGCCGGCGAACTCCAGCGCGAGCTGACGTACGACGGACTGCGCGCCGCCGAGGCCAAGGGCAGCAAGGGCGGACGCCGCCCCGCCGTCGCGGCCGCGCAGACCACCGACGTACGCACCGCGTACCTGGAAGGCCGGTCCATCGCCGCCCTCGCCCGCGACCACTACGTCAGCCGCGGCGCCATCCGCACCGCTGTCGCCGACCTCCTGCCCGTATACGCGGCCGCCGCCCCGGGCGCCTCCGCCCCAGAACTGCTGGTCACCCTCGACATGCCGGGCAGGGTCGCCGACTTCCTCCGTGCCGCCGAACTGGACGACGTCGAGCGGGCCGCGCTCGACCAGGGCGTAACCGTACGGCGCGGCCAGGGTTACACCCTGCGCGTCACCGCCGTGCCCGCGGCCCACCGCCGACTCCTCGACCTCTCCCAGCCCTTCGACGGCGCCCCGGGAACCGCCGTGATCCCGGCACAGCGCAAGGCCCGCCGCGAGTACGCGAACCGCGTCGGTGCGCTCGGAGCCCCGGCCGGACCATGATCACCGGCTTAGCGGTAACCGCTGTACCGATGTTCTTACCGATGCCAATTGCATCGGATGCGGAGCACGGCCCCGACCGGAACTTCCCCTCCGCACCCGGCATGCCGATCTGAGAACGGGAGCCGACGGCCTGCCCACCTGGTCGCCACGTCGCCTCCCGGCGTCGGGGAATGAGCGCCCTTCGGATTCTTGGGCTGTCCCGCCGCCCGTGTGCCTTCGCTCCGCGGGTCGCCGCCGAACACTTTGCCCTCTGCCCGGACAACATCTGGCAGGGCCTTACCCCCTGCACCCTCGCTGCCTAAGCGGCAGGCATCGTCGGCATGAACAGCTGGGACTGCTGGCGGGACCGGCCCCTGGCGCACTGGCCGCTATGAGGCGTCGGCGTAGGCGAGGTGAGTGCCGCAGACGGTGCAGCGGAAGAGCATCGCGGTGGCGCCTTCGCCGAGGTGGGTGAGGAACTGCTCGAGTTCGGCCGCATCGTGCCATCCACCCATGCGCAGGTTTCGCCTCAGCTGGTCGAGAGCCTCGGGATGGGCTACCAGTTCGCCGTAGCCGACCTCGCCCACGAAAGCTGCTGCGTCCTGACAGTGGACGAGCCAGTGCGGATCCTGCCAGGCATGGAAGCCAGGGGTGTGGCGGGTGACCTCGTGCAGAATCTCCTCGCTGACGCTGTCGAGTCCGTAGGAGTCGGTGAACTCGCCGGCGAACCGTTCGGCCGCGCTGCCGTCGGCTATGCACCAGGGGCAGAAGCGTCCGCTGACCTTTTGGGCGGTATAGAAGGTCGCGGTGTAGATGAACCCCGTGGCACGGCCGCAGCAGGCGCAAACCTCGACGCTCTCACGGATGGACCCGCTGGCGACCGGATCCGGGTGATAGCGGAAGGCAGGCAGGTCGGTGCTCACCGATTCAGTCTGCTCGTGAGGCAGCCCAGTGATCAAGCAGTCAGTGAGGTTTCCACCTTGATCAGTCGTCGAGTTCGAGGGCGACGACGGCTCGGACCATGGCGGTGGTCCGGGTGGTGCTGCAGCAGAGCTCGCGCAGGAGTCGCCAGCCCTTTGAGGAGCGTCATGGCGCGTTCGCCGAGACTGCCGATCCTGGCATGGCCTCGGCTGGTGCAGCGGCGGTGTGGCTTCGGCAGTCTTGACCGGCGCCGGGCGGCAGCCCGACTTGGCCCCACTTGTCGATCTTGCACCGGGTTTTGGACAGGGTAATTTGGCCCCATCGGATGGAGGGGGTGAGGAGCCGATGGCGCTTGATCCGGCTCGCGTTGAGCGGGTCTCCGCACTCGTCGCGGAGTGCAGGCCACTGCTTGGGCCAGATGCGGGGATGGACGCTGTGCAGCAGTTGCTGAGTGACCGCGGAGTGGCCGTGATGGATTCGATCATTGTCACGCGAGAGCTGCTCGGCGCGGGCCCGACCGCCTTGGGCGAGGCGAAGGGAATCGTGCTGTCCAGTCCGTCACGGAGTGTGGAACGGCAGCGTCACGAAGAGCTGGTGGATGCGCTGCTTGACGCGGTTGACGAGGGGGCCGAGGGCAGATGACGGGTCTGTCGGTCAGCCCGTTGCGCTGGCCTCCTACTGGTTCTTGGCGTGGGCGAGGCGGTAGGTGTCGGTGCCGGTCTCGATGACGTTGCCGCCGAAGGTGAGCCGGTCCACGATCGCCGCGCAGAGCCGGGGATCGGTGAAGGTCTTCGTCCACCCGCCAAACGATTCGTTGGAAGCGACGTCCACCGACGCCTTCTCCTCCCGCTCCTGATCCATTGCAGGAGGCCAGGGTGTGGATGGCGGCCGGGTCGATGTTCGAGTCGGCCTCGAAGTCGAAGTCCCGCAAGGACTTCTGCCGGGGGAAGCCGGCTGCTTCGATCCGGCGCTCGGAGCGTCGGCGCGCCCGGTCGTCGCGATCAGTCATCAGTAGCTCGGCGAGGAAACCGCGATAGGTCATCTGCTCACGGGCCGCAGAGCTGGCGACGCGGGGAACTGGGCCCGGATCGTGGGCAGCCGCAGCATCCGGCAGGCGGAGTCGATGGCGGCGTCGGCGGCCTGCTCGGTCAGGCCCCGGTCGCATTGAGCAGTCACGGCGGTTCTCCCTTGGGAAGGTAGTGGCGGGCCGGGGGTGTCGCAGCAGCCCGTCGTAGGCGGGCCGCCGGGCCAACGGCGTGCGGTCAGCGAGGTCACCGTGCTGCACCGGCACATGGCCCATGAACACGTCGTGGCCGGCATCGCTGCGGCCCTGGGCGCCGGGGCTCTGACCGCTGACGCGGTCGCGCTGGGGGCCCGCAAGGCAGCAGGACCTCGATCAGCGTGCGTGTCCCGGTGGCGTCGCAGTGCGCTTTGCGGACTGCCTCCCACCAGGCGTCGTGCACCGGGGTGCACTTTCCGGCGGCGCGGGCCTGGTCCAGCGCGCTCGCCCCGGGCAAGGCACAGGGCTTGCGCAGCAGGGCCTCCAGGTAGTGGTCGAGTGCGAGGCGTACCTGGCCCTTGGCGACCAGCCGTTCGTGCCGGTCGGCCTCCCTGCGACGGTCCCCGACCCTCCTCGGCACGGATCTGCGGGCGGCTCCTGGCGACGTAGTCCCGCACCAGCGAGTACGAGATCCCCTTCATGCCCAGCTCGTCGACCAGCCGGTCTTGGATCCGCTGCACGGTGTGCCGCTGCTTGTGGGGCGCGTCCAGATCCGTCTTCGACATCTGGTCGATGGCCGGCTTGAACGGGTCCAGCCGCGACGAACGGGGCGGCGGCTTGCGGCGCGGGGCCGGCCAGGCCGAGGACAACGCCTCACGCACCGTCCGACGGTGCATGTCGTACTTGCGGGCCGGAGCCCTGATCGACAGCCCCTCGCTCCGCGAGTCCCGCCGGACGGCCGCGAAGAGATCGACCTCGGACTCGGCCGCATCGACGCCTCCTCCCGCCAGGGAGCACATCGATGCTCGCACCGCAAGCAGCACGGTGGGGTCAGAACTCCTCCACATGGCCCTGCCGTCGACACCGGTGGTCTCAGCCCTGACTGCCAAGTGGAGCCACGAACCGCTCTCAGAGCCAGCGGTGTGCACTGTGGGCGTTGGCGGGGTGGAGGCAGTCGCCGCCGTGCGTGAGCGGGACCGCGTGGTCAAGGTGGATGTCCACCAGCCGCACGGGGCGTCATGGCCGGTGCGGATGTGGTCGGGTTTCTCGTCGCATGGTCCAGCAGGAGAACCGGAGGCTGCGCCGCTAGGCGGACAACCGGCAGCAGAGGCGCCCGTAACGGAGTGAGTCGGTCACGGGCGCCTCTCTCGATCAGGATTGAGTGATTGCCCACTCGGTGGGGTCGCCGCCCTCGGGCTCGTACACGAGGTATTCGGGCGTCTTGTCGCCGGGTACCGGGAATGCGATGAGGCCGGCGGCGCAACGGTCCGGCTTCAGTGTCTTGTCCATCGGGAACTCGGGCTTGGGCATGTCGCCGCCGGACGAACCTGTGACGTCGATGACGGTTCCGTCCTCGTAGGCAAGGGACCAGGGAAACTGGCTGACGCCGACGTCTGCACCGGCCACGTTGCAGATCTTGACTTCAGCCGCGGCCCACACGTCGCCGCCCTGAAAATCCTCGGGAGCACCGGGCTGGGGCCCCTTGTAGGGCTGCTGGTACTCGACGGCCTGGACGCTGATGTGAAGGTCGTTCTCTTCCTCGACGATGTCCTTCTTCGAGCCAATCTTCAGTACGTCGTCGTCGGCGGCGGCCTTCGCCTGAGTGTCTGCCTCAGGGGTGGCGGTGACCGTTTCGGTGACGGTGATGGTCTCGGGCTCCCCGCTGCTGCCGCAGGCGGTCAGGGCTCCGAGCAGTACGGCTGCGAAGGTGGCTCTTCTGGTGTACATGGTCCCCCCCAGGACGTTCTGATGCTTCGGGTATCTTCCGTCACGCGGGAGGGCCGTGGGGCTGCTGTAGCCGTGTTGTGATCATGTACGGCGACGCTCCCGGCGATGAAGGCCGAGGGCGTCGTGTGCGTCATTCGGCGAGGAGCGCGGCGACGTCTCCGGCGCGGTACCAGGGGCGGCGTTCGGTGCCAGCAGCGCGGGCCGAAGGCCCGGAACAAGATCTGCGGACCTCTTCCGGGCACCACCGGGCCTGCGTACCCGGCCCAGAGGTTCCTGGTCGGTCTCCAATTCGTCCACGCCCTTGTGAACGCCGTGTCCCAGGATCCGGGCCTCGGCCCCCCATCATCAGCCGCCACTGCCGCTCGTCAGGGCGCGGGAACAACACCTCGCACTACACAGCGAGTTGACTGCGAACCTCATTGGAGACGCTCACACCACAACAACGAGCCGCATCACGCGAGCAACACCTTGATTCTCTGCAGGCCCTTACCTTGTTTCTCATCTTTCGTCCGACGTAGGGCAGGGACGGAAGACGAAGAACAAAAACAAGAAGAAGGCCCCGTACCTTCGTGTTGCCGGGCCTGAGGCGTTTCGGTGATGCTTGCTCCGGGGCACCGCCTCCGGTGCCTTGCAGTACAGTGCCCGCACCCCAACCCCGGCTGGCGGCACCGACGGTCTCGGAGGCCCGTACCGACTGCGCGCCGATGATCGCTAGTTCGCCCCGGCCCCGCCGCTACACTTCCGGCACGGATGGCGCCAAGTGGCAGGCCCTCACCCCCGTGCTGCCATGGCCCCACCTGACTCGACGGACGGCTGACAGGGCATCCTGGCGCGGCAGGCCTTCGCCACCGCTGTTGCTACCAAGGGGTTCCGCTCGTTCCATCAGGACCACCGATCCCGCCCCTACCACCGAAACGATCAGTTCTCGGACGGGCACTGAGACCGGTAGAACGGCTCCTGGTCAGCAGCCACACGCCGGTCAGGTTGACCGCGAGCAGGACGACGCCCTGTTCACCGACGAGGAACCAGGCGTGGGCGCCGGTCGTGGCCGGGTCGAGAGCCGCCTGGATCACCGCGTTCCACACCGCGTGGTAGGCGACGGCGGGCCAGACGCTGCCCGAGGTGAGGCGGAGGCGGCAGATCACCTCGTTCTGGAGGAGGATCGACAGCAGGAACAGCAGCGCGATCACCGGTGTCGAGCCGCCTGTGCCGTTCAGGTAGACCCCGCCCAAGATGATCGGCATGTGCCACAGCGCCCAGATCAGACCGGTCACCAGCACCGGTCGCGGTACCTCGGCCTGGACCAGCCGCGTCAGCATGTAGCCCCGCCAGCCCAGTTCCTCGCCGAGGGAGGAGAGCACTCCGTAGAGGCCGCCGAGGAGCCAGACGAGCAGGACTGCCAGGGTCACCTGGAGGGCCGGGGGGCCGGGCAGTTCGATGCCGAGCACCGCGGGTGACTCGACCAGCCGCACCAGGTGGGTCGACCAGCCGATGACGTAGGTGACCACCGCGATCGCGGCCGGGTAGACCGCGCCGACGGCGATCGCCCGCCGGACGGACGCCGGCCGCAGCCGCCAGGTGATGTCCTTGAAGCCCTCCCGCCGCACGAGGCGGGTGACGATCGAAGCGGCACCCGGGGCGAACATCCCCAGCATCAGCCAGGGCATCTGCTGCCCGGTGGTGATGGCGAACGCGTGCGGTATCCCGGTGAGAACGACCAGCCAGACGAAGAATGTCCTCAGCGCACCGCGCGCGGCGCGTCGCCGCTTCTCCCCGGACTGCGCGGACTCCCCCGCCTCGGCGGGCTCCGCGGGATCGAGCGCTTGAACATGCATGGTCCGTTTTCCCCTCGATGATGCGCAGGCGCCGTACCGCGCCGTGCCGTGCCGTGCCGTGCCGTGCCGAGACCAGACTGCCGGGCGGCCCTGGCCCGCACATCGCGCGGAGGTCGGCACTCGCGTCTCCGACCTTCGGTGGAGGAACCGCACGTGACCGTCGTGCGGGGCGGCCGGTGACGCCCCGTACGATGCGCCCCGTGAGAGTGTGGAACGAGACGGTCCGGATGTGGCGCGCCGCAGAAGCGGCCGGGAACCCCCGTCTCGCGCCGCGTGCCCGGACCGACCGTGGGGTGCGGCTCGGGCACCGGGTGCTCGACGCGGTGGGGCTGCGGGGCCCGCTCCGCCGCGACGGTGCGCTGGCGGTCGTGGCCGCCCTCTGCTCTCTCGGTCTGTTCGGTCTGTCGCTGACGGGCCCGGAGCGCCCCGCGCCGCAGGAACTGGTCTCCCGGCACGCCTGGGTGATCGCCGCGCTGCTGGCCGGTCAAGCGCTCGTTCTGTGCGTCCGGCGCCGAGCACCGCTCACCTGCCTGTTCACGGTGATCGTCTGTCAGGTGTCCGTCATGGCTCTGATGGAGCCGTGGGACGCCATCCGCACCCCGTCCCAGTTCATCGCCGCGGCCACGGTCGGCAGCGTGCTTCCGCTCGGTGCCACGGTCGGTGTGGTCGTCGTGGCCGTACTGTTCGAGACGGCCGGGTACGTCCTGGTGCACCTGCCGTTCGACGCGGGCGCCACCCCCGGCGAGGGTTTCGCACGGGCGCTGGGACTCGCCGTCCCGCTCGTCGGTGAACAGATCGTCGCCGCAGTCCTCGTCTACGGTGTCTCGGCCATGCTCGGCGCCCAGTTCGCGGTCCACCGGCGGTACACGGCGCTGGCCCGGCTGCGTGAGCGCGAGGCGGCGGAGAACCAGCAGGCGCGGGAGGCCGCGGCCGTCGGCCGTGAGCGCGCCCGGATGGCCCGCGAGCTGCACGACATCGCGGCCCATCACCTCTCCGGCCTGGTGATCCAGGCCGCCGTGCTGGAACGGATGATCGACGACGAGCCCGCCGAGGCGCGACGGACCGCGGCCTGGATCCGCGGCCAGGGCAAGGAGACCCTCGACGATCTGCGGCTCGTCGTCGGTGTCCTGCGCGGCCCCGCCACGGGCGACGGCGCTGAGGCGCACGTCGCGGACGTGAGCGGGGTGGCGGACCGTGCCCCGGCACCCGGGCTGGCAGTCCTCGACCATCTGGTGACCACCGTCCGCGCCCTCGGCACCTCCGCCGAGCTGACGCACACCGGCGGAGCGCGCGAACTGCCCCCGGTCGCCGACGTCACCTTCTACCGGGTGGCGCAGGAGGCGCTGTCCAATGTGCGGGACCACGCGCCGGGCGCGGCCGTCCGCGTCACCATCGACCACAGGCCCGCCCATACCGTCCTGACGGTGGTCAACGACGCGGCCCCGCGCGCCGAGGAGCGCCGCGCGCACAGCGGGTACGGTCTCGCGGGCATGAGGGAACGGGCCGAGCTGATCGGTGCGGAGTTCGAGGCGGGGCCGACCGCCGACGGCGGCTGGCGGGTCCGGCTCGCACTGGCCGTCGGCCCGGCGGACACGGACACGGACACGTGCACGGCCACGGCCACGGCCACCGATACCGATACCGTCGAGGTTTTGGAGGGAGAGTTGTGATCAAAGTGGTGCTGGCCGACGACCAGATGATGGTGCGGGCCGGCTTCCGGTACATCCTCAGCCACACGGACGGCATCGAGGTCGTCGGCGAGGCCGCCAACGGGCCGGCCGCGGTAGAGGCGGCTCGGCGCCTGCGGCCGGACGTGGTCTGTATGGACGTCCGGATGCCTGGCGGCGACGGTATCGAGGCCACCCGCGCCATCGTCTCGGCCGGTCCCGACGCCCCGTCGGTGCTCGTGGTCACCACCTTCGACCTGGACGACTATGTGTTCGGCGCGCTGGAGGCCGGCGCCGGCGGGTTCCTGCTGAAGGACGCCGCTCCCGACGACCTCGTGGACGCGGTCCGGCGTCTCGCCGCCGGCCAGGGTCTCCTCGACCAGGCGGTCACCCGACGGGTCATCTCAGAGTTCGCCCGCCGCCGGGTCCCCGGCAACGGAGTGCCGGGGACAGGGACGCCGGGGGCCGGGGCGCCAGGGGCCGGCGCGCCCTCGTCCGGGCAAACGCTCACCGGCCGAGAGGCCGAGGTGTTGCGGCTGCTGGCCCGGGGCATGTCCAACGCGGAGATCGCCGAGGAGATGGTGGTCGAGATCAGTACGGTCAAGTCCCATCTCGGGCGGGCCATGCAGAAGATGGGCGTCCGGGACCGGGTGCAGGCCGTCATCTGGGCCTACCGGCACGGAATGGCACCGTAGAGCCGTAGAGCCGTAGAGCCGTAGGGAGCACGATCGCGGTGGCCGGGTACCGGACCAGGTGCGCCCTCCGGTCGTCACGCGGGACGACACGGGCCGGCAGGGCCCGCGCCGCCGATACGTCACACCCTCACGCCGCAAACAGCGAACCGACTTCCGCCTGCCACGGGGGCCGGACCTCCTGGCCCAGGTTCGCGAGCGGATCGCCGCATGCCCTCGCAGCCCGAGCGACCGCACCACCCGGGAGCCGGGCTGCGCATGCCGGGTCCGTGGACGCGTGAGGCACACCGCGCACGCCGACCCGCCCGATCCGCCCGGCCAGTGCCGGGCAAGCCTGTGCGGAGACCGCGGGCCGGGGACTTGCGCGGGGCAGCTGTACGGGCGGGGGGCCCGACCACGCGCGCGAGAAAATCTTGGACTGTTCGGTATCCGGGTGGGGTGCCTCGTTCGATGAAGCACGCGTGCGGGACGAGTTCCACGGTCGAGGCGAGGAGAACAGAGGTGCAGCAGATGCGGAGGATGCCGGCGGGCGGCGGCAGCGGCCCGCTCGCCCTCACGGCACCGGCCGCCGGTGCAGGGTGCCGCGGCGCGCGGAGCAGGGTCCTGGCGCGGCACGGTGACGGCGGGC